>JAHDCE010000065.1 GCA_020630045.1 Saprospiraceae bacterium
TTTCCACGAAAACCAGCTCACTTATCCTTGGTCGCCGACGGATTCCGACAAGGACTTACAACGTGACAACCACTATGCATTTATTAATTATAGTTCGGCGCTCGTGGCGGACAAATGCTTTTTCAACTCTGCGTATCATATGAATTCCTTCCTAGGAGCTTTGCCCAAATTTCTAGGACAATTTCCGGATTACCAACTACAATCCACGATAGAAGATATTTCAAAAAAATGCGAAGTCCTTTATTTGGGAATGGAGCTTTCGAAGTACGACCTCATCGAACCGATGCCCAAACCGCCGGGCATTCCGGTCATACTCTGGAATCATCGATGGGAGTATGACAAGCGACCGGAAGCCTTCTTTTCACAACTCGCCATGATGGCCGAAAAAGGATTATTGTTCGGTTTGATTGTGCTAGGAGAATCTTTTGGTAAACAACCTCCTGTTTTTAAATGGGCGAAAGAACGTTTCAAGAATCAAATCCTACATTGGGGCTATGCTTCCTCCAAGGAAGAATATGTCCGTTGGTTAAAAACGGCTGACCTCCTTCCGGTAACCGGCATCCAAGATTTTTTCGGAGGCAGTGTGGTAGAAGCGATGTATTGTGGTGTTCATCCTTTGTTGCCCAATCGGTTGGCTTACCCCGAACACATTCCCGAAAGGTGGGAACAATTGTGCTTGTATCATGATGAAGCGGATTTGAATCTCAAACTGGAACAACTGGTCAATCAACCTCAACATATTATTCCCGGAAGGGAAATACAACAAGCCGTCTTGAAATATGACTGGAAACGAATTGTCCCGACTTATGATACCGCATTGGAAAAGGTCATTGGATTATCGCAACGCGAAATCGAGTAACTTTTGGTAATACTCCATACATTCCGCCGCAAGCGGCTCCAAGTCGGGACGAACTGTGACTTGCTTTTCCACATAAGGACGAAAACCGGTGCTGTTGTGGACGTTTTCATACCAATGCTTCGCCCAGACACCGTCTTCCGGACGAGCCCCTGCAGACCAAGACAACATCCGCTCGTCGAATTCGAGTCGTAGGGTATCGCATAGTTTTTGAAGCATTTCCTTGGGATTCGACAACAATAACCGAGCGTCAACAACCGCTGCCAATTTTCCCATCCGCTCTAGTTTTTGGAACAACTCCCATTGTTGTTTCACTCCGACATCACGCATATCCGGATGCTCCCTGACTTTACTATATGAAGCGATAATTCTCCTAGGGTCTCGAATGAGTAAAACGTGATCGGTCATTCCCAAAAACGATTCATCCAATTGGTGCAAGTGGTGAGTCATTTGTTTGAATAAAGCCACTTTCGTGGAATATTCCCCTAGGATGATTTTTTGTACGACTTGGTTGCCGTCCTTGTTCTGGCTCGCCAATATTTCGGATTGCCCCGGGTGCTGTACACCGGTTTTATCCAAATAATGCGCATATAGCGGTTCATCCACTACAGTAGTATCCGGACGTTGTGCCCAAGCGTACATAAATGCGGTTGATATGTTGCGCGGACTCGACCAAACATTGATGCGGTGGTTATCTTCTTTTTTCATTCCGAGTATATGACTAAATTTGTAGACTCTTTCCTTCACGCAAATTAGCGAATGTTATTCAGTCTGGTCATACCGGTTTACAATGAAGAAAAAATGATTGGTGAGTTGTTCAGTCGGACAATGGCCGCTTTGGAGCGTTTGCCTATCGAATTTGAAATCATATGTGTGGACGATGGCAGTAAAGATGCGACCTATCCATTATTGGCTGAAGCCCATCAAAAAGACGAGCGGTTCAAGGTATTGAGTCTAAGCCGAAACTTCGGACACCAAGCTGCCATACTCGCCGGACTGAACCATGCAAAAGGTGATTATATCGGTATCATGGACGGCGATTTGCAAGATCCTCCAGAGTTATTCCTTGATTTTTATAATAAAATGCAGGAGGGGTATGACGTCGTTTATGCTGTTCGCAAAAAGCGAAAGGAAGCGTTTTACAAAAAATGGGCTTACGCTATTTATTATAGGCTCTTAGGTAGGATGTCGGGAGAGAAAATCCCCTTGGACAGCGGAGATTTTTCCATGTTCAGTCGAAGAGTGTTGGATGTGATGTTAGCTATGCCCGAACAAAGTCTCTTTTTGCGGGGCATCCGGTCTTGGGTCGGCTTTCGCCAAACGGGATTCGAATATGAGCGGGATGGCCGAGCGGCGGGTGAAACCAAATACAGTCTCGGCAAACTGTTGCGGTTGGCTATGGATGGCATTTTTAGCTTTAGTCGGTTTCCGGTCAAATTCATCGGATACTTGGGTATTGTGGCGGTGGTATTCAGCATGATTTATTCCTTCATCGCTTTGGGTAAACGATTTTTATGGGGAGAGGTTATTGAAGGTTATACGTCCTTGGTTTTAATTATATTTTTCTTCGGAGGCATCCAATTGATTTCGCTACGCATACTCGGTGAATATGTGAATCGGATTTATGATGAATCCCGGGGAAGGCCTTTATTTATTGTAAAAGACAAATTACTGTAGGGCATGGACAGCTTGTACTACAAAGAATATTTTCGTTTGGAACGCGAGCATTGGTGGTTTCGTGCCAGAGCCGAAATTCTAATGGATTTGGTTCGAAAAGTATCTCAGGAAAAACGGAAATTAAAAATATTGAACGTCGGTGTCGCCACCGGACGTACATCCGAACTACTGGAACAATTCGGCACCGTCAAATCAGTGGAATACGACAAGGCATGTTTTGAATTCGTCAGGGAAAATTTGGATATCGATATCATCAATGGTTCTATTTTGGAATTACCTTTTGAGGACAACTCCTTCGATTGGGTCTGCGCATTCGATGTCATAGAACATGTGGATGACGATAAAAAAGCGGTGGAAGAAATGCAACGTGTTTGTAAGCCTGGCGGCCATGTGTTCGTTACCGTTCCGGCATTCATGAGTTTGTGGAGCAAACACGATGAAGTCAACCATCATTTCAGGCGTTATAAAATGGACAATTTATCGGTCTTGTTCCAAGGCGGCTTATTCCAATACAAAAGCTATTTTAATTTCTGGTTGTTCCCTCCTATTTATTTATTCCGTCGTATTCGAAAATGGTTTCCGGAAAAGGGGAATGAAGAAAACTCAGGTTCCGATTTTGAAGCGATGAAAGGCAATGGGTTTATCAACTCCCTATTGTACTTTGTATTTAAAACGGAAATGTTTTTTACAGGAAAAAAAATCGGGCTGCCCTTCGGTGTTTCCCTGTTATCTATTTGGAGAAAATCCTAATGTGTTATTTCAATACTAATTCCTCCGTCTTCCGTTTTTTTGATATTCATATCTTCTAGTGGGCGCAATCCGATTTCGTCCCTGCGTTTATTGATTTCCGCTTTTTCTTCATCCGACATCATAAAAACATCAGGTGTAGGCAACTGGTAATAATATGGAGGAAGGTCGTTGCCCCAATTCCTGCGACGGTCGATAATCCAAGCATAGTTTTCCGGAGAAAGATAGCCATTGTGATAAGCATCATCTAATATCGGCCCTAGGATTTCATTATCTTTATCTTCATCATAATGGAGCAAAACCAAGAAGATTTTACTTGCGGCCTTGCGTCCCACTTTATCCGAACTAGGGTAGCCTTTTTCCTCCATCCACTCCAATAAAACCTTCATATTAGAAGCGTCGGTATCTGAAAAATCAGAACTGCCGCTATTGCGAATGGCTTGATCTTTTTTGTACAAGTCCATGACTACGGATTTATACGCTTCATCCAATGGCAAACTTCTCGGTTTTATTTTATCATTGATTAAAGCCGGACAATTATCATCCTCATAATTATACGATTGGTATTCAAATCCATTGTACACCGCTTGTTGAAAGTAATGTTGGGTGAGTTCACAATCACCGTATTTAGATGATATACTTCGAAACTTCAACAAGTGATCGACAGGAACGAACGGCACCCATCTTTCAATGGTTTGAATAAGTTTAATCGCTTCAAGATATTCCTTGTTTTTTTCAAGCGTCAATAGCTTATTATATTCTCTATAATATTCAGGGTATCGACTTTTTTGTTCCTTGTCGGAACAAGCCGTTAATATTGAAATAAGAACGACAAAAAACAATGCCCCTTTTATAGTTTTATATTTCATGTCCGTTATCATCATTTATGCTCGAATACGCCGACATAACTCGTTCCTTGTGGTTGATAGGTATTTACTGCATTATCCCATACATAATTGACCCTGCCATCCGGCAATTTATCCGCTACCCCAATCAACCGAAGATTTTCTTGTTGATAAGTACCGAACCAATTGAAAATAGAAGCATCCGTATTGGGATAAGTCGCCCAAGAGATTCCATGGTTCACATAGACGACGAATCGAGGCCGGGTTGTTTCCACATCCTTAATCAATTCCTGTTGCCATTCTTTATGTTTAGGGTGGGGACTCACCAAGAAGGCCATATAATTGTGCTTGGATGGTGAACGCATTCCGGTGTAAATATGTAACTGGGGTTCGGAACCCAATACGACCAGTTGATCGCCATCTTGTTTCTTTTGATTTAAAAAGTCGCCGACTTCCTTCATTTCCGGAAAGGGGTTTCCTCCATAAATCGTCCGCAAATATGTTTCCTTATCATCATTGAAGTACCAATCGGATTGCTGGCTAACATTGTACAATACTCCTACCACCAAAACCCCGAGCAATCCATAATTCAACATATTGGGGTTCAGTCTTTCTTTTAAAAAATGTTTGGCGGTATAAAAGAATAGTCCCACACAAAAAGCGATGGCCGGAACAAAGTGCAACCAATAATGACCATAGAATCGATATCCCGGAACAATGGATAAAAAACCCAATATAAAAAATAACACTCCGGACAACTTCACGATATTGGGCAACTTTGTAAACCAAATGCCGATCATTCCGATTAGGCCCAGTAACCACCAAAAACTATAACCGTCCAATGCATTGTTCAACGTCGTATTAAAAAGATTTCTTGAAACATCGGCGGGAATGGACGAGATATAAGCCTCCTTGGGATATTCATAAATCCAAAACATAAATTCACTAAATGCTCCTTGGATCATCATCAAAAGAGCGACGAACAACAAGGTACCGGCTACGCCTAAACTATATGCGCCCACTCCTCTCCAAAACTCCTTATCGAATTTTTTATTTTTGAAATAAAAATGACCGATAACCAATAAACCACCCAAGGCGACAAAAAAGACACCATTCTGCTTGATCATGGATGTCCACGCGAGTTCGACTCCGGCAAAAACAAACCAAGCCCAATGCCCGGTTTTGAATCCCCTGACCATGCCCCAAAGTCCGGCAATCGTGCCGAAAGCCAGTAAATGTTCCGATTGTACGGCGAAACCCATTAAATGTGGAGTCATGGAAAGAATGCCTACTCCTGCGGCAGCGGCAATACCGGCTACCCAATCGTCCAACCAATCTCTCACCAACAAGAACATGAACACGATGGAACCCAAATTAATCAGGGCGAATCCGATGTGAAGTCCCTTGACCGTACTTCCGCAAATCGCCATGATAAAGGCATAAGTGTAGAACAATCCGGGTGGTTTCTGCTCATAAAAATCCAAGTAGGGTGTTTTCCCATCTAATACCAATTGTCCTAGGTAAGAATAATCCCCTTCATCCCGCTCAAAAGGTAAATCGAAGTAATGACTTCTGATGAATAATACCAACAAGGCGATTATTCCTAGTAGGATGTAAGACAACATCTTTCCGTCATGTTCTTTTGCCACGACTTTCTTCGTCGCCCCTTTCGGGGAAATGTTTTTTACAGGTTGTTTTTTTGCGGATTTCTTGTTTCTCTTTGCCATATTGGACAATGGTTGGTTAAGTAGGTAGGTTTTGAAATTCGAAAATATGAATTTTTATCCGATGTTATACTCGGAATGACATTAGAAAAACCACCTATTCCTCCTAAACATTGTTATAAATCATAATTTTGCAATTGAATTTATTCCAATTCAAAACCTACAAACCCACTAAATCATGTTGATACATCGGTTTAAATCTAAAATCCACAGAGCTGTAGTCACCCAAGCCGACTTGAATTATATGGGAAGCATCACGATTGACGAAGACCTCATCGACGCTGCGGACATGCAAGAAGGGGAGCGAGTGCAAATCGTAAACAACAACAATGGTGAACGGCTTGAAACATACATTATCAAAGGAGAGCGCGGTTCCGGGGTCATTTGTCTGAATGGTGCAGCGGCGAGAAGAGTACAGGTAGGAGATGTCCTCATCATCATTTCATATGCCTGGATGACACGGGAAGAAGCGAAAGCATTTAGGCCGACTGTTGTTTTCCCTGAGGAGGGCAACAAACTTCCCGCCTGACTCGTATCAACTTAACAACACCGGCTCAGCCCACTCTCAAACAATAATCTGTTTTGAATCCAACTGTCAAAAAAACACTCCGCTTCTTTTTGTTTCTCGGAATCGGCGTAGCCATTATGTATTGGCTTTATACAAGTATGGACGCAGCCTTTCAAGAGGATTGCGCTAGAAATAACATTCCTCCGGAAGATTGCAACCTGTTGCAAAAACTGGCGGACGACTTCAGCAGTGTCAATTACTTCTGGGTCTTCATGGTATTACTGGCTTTCGTAGTCAGCAATGTCAGTCGTGCCATTCGTTGGCAAATGATGTTGAGATCCACCGGACATGCTACTTCGTTCAAAAATGCCTTCATTTCTATCTTGACCGGCTATTTCGCCAATTCGGTGATTCCCCGTTCGGGAGAATTCGCTCGTGCCGGATTACTTGCGAAAACGGAGGACATCCCCTTGGAAAAAGTCATCGGCACAATCGCCGTGGACAGGAGCCTCGACTTACTAAGTCTGGGTATTGTCGTTTTAATCGGTTTTTCACTAGAGTATGACTTGCTCTATAATTTCCTTGCGGAAAATATGGGTGACCCCACCGAAAAACTCAAAAGTCCTTTATTTATCGGAGCTGCTATCATAGGTGTACTCGGTTTTTTGGGGGCAATTATTTTCAGAAAATCATTGAGCCAATTTAAAATCTATCGTTGGTTCGAAGACAAAGTCAAAGGATTTTGGCAAGGCATCGTTTCTATTAGAAAGGTAAAAAACCCGCTGGCATTCTTGTTTCATTCCATTATGATATGGTTGATGTATTTTTCTATGATGTATCTGGGTTTCTTTTGCTTTCCGCCAACGGCGCACTTGGGCGCGGGCACGGCATTGATCGCCTTCGTATTCGGAGCCTTCGGTATATTGATACCATCTCCGGGAGGACTGGGAGCATATCAGGTGTTGGTAACGACTTGTCTCAATCAATTTTATGGTATAGAATATTCTGATGCGTTTTCATTTTCAAATATCAATTTCTTTCCTACATATATCATGAATATCGTGGCGGGGTTCATCGCCATGTTATTGATTCCGGGTTTGAAAAAAACGGAACAACCCCATTCGTCCGATGGCTGACCTAACTGACATATCAGCGAAAATCATGGACTGGGACCAAGCCAAAGCCCAAGTCAAAAATTGGAAATCCCTAGGAGAAAAAGTTGTTTTCACCAATGGCTGTTTCGATATTTTACACTACGGACACTTGATTTATTTGGCGCAAGCCAAATCATTTGGAGAAAGATTAATCATAGGACTCAATTCCGACACATCGGTCAAAAGGCTCAAGGGGGAGGAGCGTCCGGTCAATGATATCCATACCCGATCCATGATGCTCGCATCATTAGCGGTCAGTGATATGATTGTACTATTTGATGAAGACACGCCCCAAACGCTCATCCAAGCATTAATGCCGGATGTTTTAATCAAAGGAGGCGACTATAAAGTCGAAGAAATCGTAGGATATCAAGAAGTGACGGACAACGGGGGCACAGTATTGACATTGCCCTTTGTCGAAGGCTATTCTTCTACAAAATTGATTGAAAAGATAAAGCGGCTAAAGATCTTATCATGATTTGGACGGATTCTTCCCTTTCAAAAAAGGCACGAATCGACATTCGGCTAATTTTTCCGCTTTGAAACCGCCATCTTCCTCTTTGGTGTATCGGAACATTTCCTGACCGTCACCACCTACCGGAATAATCAATTTGCCACCAACTGCGAGCTGATTCAACAATGCTTCCGGCACTTCTTCCGCCCCGGCCGTTACGATGATTCCGTCGAATGGTGCGAATTCAGGCAGCCCTTTGTATCCATCTCTATAATAACATCGGATTCGTCCCAATCCGATATCATCTAGGAGTTGCCTTGTTTTGCGGTATAAATCCTCTTGCCTTTCTATGGTAAATACCCTGGCTCCAAGTATAGCGAGAATAGCGGCCTGATACCCGGAACCCGTCCCGATTTCAAGGATTTTATCCCGTTTTTTTATTCCCAACAATTGAGTCTGATAGGCTACGGTATAGGGTTGTGAAATGGTTTGTTCATTCCCTATCGGAAATGGTTTGTCTTGGTAGGCGATTTCTTCAAAAGCTTTATCTAAGAAAAAATGACGAGGCAGTACACTGATGGCATCCAAGACATCATCATCACTAATTCCCTTTTTGCGAAGTGTTTCCACTAAGCGTTTGCGCAGCCCTTTATGTAGGTAAGAATCTTTCAAAAACGTATTTTTGACAAATATATAATATAGAAGATATGGAACTTGTCTAAATCAACTGGTATCTTCGCGACAATTTTTAAATCTCAGGATAACAACAAACCTACTTTTATAACCATTTCCATTGGGAAATGATTTCTTGAACACAAAATTTTGGACATGACCAAAATCAAATTCGGAACGGACGGCTGGCGTGCCATCATCGCCAAAGAATACACGGTAGACAATGTGATGCGAGTGGCGGAAGGAACCGCCAAATGGATGAAAGAACAAGGTTATTCAAAAGTCGTCATCGGACACGATTGCCGGTTCGGCGGAGAAATGTTTGCGGAAGCGACTGCCCAAATCATGGGTCTTTATGGTATCCGTGTCAACTTGGCGAAAGGCTTCGTTTCCACTCCGATGGTTTCCTTGGGCGTGGTGAAAACGAAATCCGATTTGGGTGTCGTCATTACAGCTAGCCACAATCCTCCATCTTACAACGGTTTCAAATTGAAGTCTTCTTTCGGGGGTCCCACGATTCCTAAAGACATTGCCGCGGTCGAAGCGCTCGTCCCTGAAACGCATACCCAAGAAAAACTGCCGGCACTGGACGAAATGTTCGAAAACGGGCTTTTGAATTATATCGACTTAGAAGATATTTATATCAAACATGTCGAAGACAATTTTGACATGGACGCTATTAGGAGTTCCAATGTAAAATTGGCATATGACGCCATGTATGGTGCAGGTATGAATGCAGTAAAACGCTTATTGCCGGATGCTGTATTATTGCATTGCGACGCCAATCCTTCTTTCATGGGTCAAGCGCCTGAGCCCATTCACAGAAACTTACTAGAGCTTTCGAATACGATTAAGAACGACTCCACCATAGACTTGGGACTGGCCAATGACGGCGATGCGGATCGAATCGGGATGTATGATGAAGATGGTACGTTCGTGGATTCACACCACTTGTTGTTGTTGCTATTATTATACATGCACAAATACAAAGGCTTCTCCGGAAAAGTCATCATCACCTTCTCGGTAACGGATAAGATGAAAAAAATGGCGGAAGCCTTCGGACTTGACATCACTGTCACCAAAATCGGATTCAAGTACATTGCTGAAATTATGATTTCAGAAGATGTGGTTGTAGGAGGTGAGGAATCCGGAGGACTGGCCGTGAAAGGACACATTCCCGAAAGGGATGGAATTTGGATGGGATTACTTATCCTTGAATTCATGGCGAAGACAGGAAAGTCCTTGAAAGAATTGATTCAAGAAGTATATGACATGGTCGGGCCGTTTTCATTCGATCGTGACGATTTGCATATTGACAATGATAAAAAGTGGGCTATCATGGACAAATGCAAAGCCGGTGGCTATAAAGCCATGGGAGATTTCCAAGTACAAAAGACGGAGAATATCGACGGATACAAATTTTACTTTTCCGATGACCAATGGGTGATGATTCGACCTTCGGGAACGGAGCCCGTTCTACGGGTGTACGCCCAGGCAGAAAACGCGGCCAAAGTCCGCGAATTGCTGGACGCTACCCACGCCACACTAGGTTAAGTCGATGAATATCCTCCTAGAAGGAATATTACTGGGTCTGGTATTGAGTGTCTCTACCGGACCCATTTTTTTTGCCATTGTCCAAAGCAGTTTAAAGCAAGGGCTCATGGCCGGAATCCTTGTAGGGTCGGGGGTTTGGATCAGTGATATTTTATTCATCCTTGGCACCTATGCCGGAATATCCAGGCTCCAGTCCCTACAAGAAAACGAAGCATTCAATATCGGATTCGGTATCGTCGGGGGACTGGTGCTTTTCGCTTTTGGTTTACTTATGATTTTGAAAAAGCCACCTGGTTTGGAAGAGTTGAGAAACCCCGGATTGGTCCGCTACTCAAAAGGAAAGTTAATTTTCAAGGGGTTCGCCATTAATACCTTCAATCCATTTACCGTCATATTTTGGATTACATGGATGACGGACAAGGTCATCACTAAAGCTTTGCCGATAGAGCAAATCATATTGTTTTTCGGGGGCATCCTTTTAATGATTGTCATTTCGGATTTCGGTAAAGCCTATTTCGCAGATGCTATCCGGTCGAAACTCCTACCCAGTCACATCAAAGGTTTTAGCTGGGTCGCCGGACTCATCATCATTGGTTTCGGCATTTATATCATCCTAGGCGGATTCGGTATTGTTTAAATCCGGTACTCCTTCACGCTCGTATCCGAATCTGTCGAAATATCTACCCCATTCTTCATTCACTTTTTGGATGACGTTTTCCGCTTGGTTCAACTTATTCTTTTTATATCCTTTCAAACTTTCGAAATAACGCTCATACATTTCACGCTTCGCTTCAAAATTCCCTAAATCGAGTTCTTCATAAATCTTTTTCAATCCACCCATTTTATCCTTGACGAAATCTTCGAATTTGATTTCAATTAATCGCCCTTCCGGAATCATCTTTTTATCATTCTCATATTTGTCCATCATCTGGCGATAGATTTCAAATATCCCCTTATCTATCTCAGATTCATCTTCATCCTGAAATTGGAAAAACGCGAGAACATCCCGATACAATTTATAGGTGGAGGCGTAAACCTTGTAAGGATTCCTACAAATAAATACAAACTTGGCATTAGGAAACAGCTCAAGGAGCAAGGGAATCCGAACCGTATTCGGTGGATTTTTCAACACCAATGGTTTGCCCTTAAAGTTGAGTGTCGCTTGCTTCAACAATAGCTTATATCCTTTCACCCAGTCTTCATCCCGTTCCATCCCATATCTTTTCCAAGTTTCCATGTGCTTTTGTGGAGCCACCCACATATTATATACGGAATGGCCGCTCACTGGCAATAAAGCCACTTCTTCTTCTTGTGGAGAATTGATATCGATTTTCATGTTATCCATCGGGCGGGTCGAAGGCATGATACTTCCTGCCAAAAAAGCGAAAAAACGAGATTTAAGGAAGGAATGGGGAAACATACCATTCAGATATGTAATGTAGCCGAATCGATTATCTTGGCTGAGGGTATTGTGCAGCAGGGTTGTCCCTCCGCGCCAGTGGCCGAGTATAAAAACAGGAGCGTCATTGATTTCGACATCTTTCAATTGCCGCCCTAAACGCC
>JAHDCE010000066.1:0-2254 GCA_020630045.1 Saprospiraceae bacterium
AATAGATGTTATCACGATTTTTTTTGTATGAAAGACGAATCGTTATTTTGGGAATAGACGAGGCATTCGCCGCAAAGCATAGCCCTAGCTACGTTTAAGGGGAATAACGAAGTGGATTTCCAAAATAACGGTTTGGCCATACTCAATTTTTCGTGATAACATCTAATAGATTGACCGTCGTCACCTTAGTCAAAAGATGACGATAAATTCGTCTAAGAGTTCAGTATGTAATGGTTATTGATTCAACGCACGGTCGCGGAGACGCCGGAGGAATGGAGAAGCAAAAATGAAGTCTTGTAATAATTGATTGTCACTTTCCAACACCTCGGAACGGTGTCCTACCCAAGCCAATGTTCCCAAGTGGAGGAAGTTGATTTTTTCACCAATTTCCATCACTGAATTCATATCGTGGGTATTGATAACCGTGGTGATGTTGTTTTCTACGGTGATAGAGCTAATAAGTTCGTCAATTACCAAAGAAGTTTTCGGATCTAGTCCGGAATTGGGTTCATCGCAAAACAGATATTTGGGTTCTAGGACGATAGCACGGGCGATTCCCACCCTTTTTTGCATACCTCCGGATATCTCTCCGGGATATTTTTTATTGGCGCCTTCCAAAGTCACCCTTTCAAGTACATGGTTGACTTGGTACAACTTTTCCTTCTTGGTCATATTGGTAAACATATCCAATGGGAATCGGATATTTTCCTCTACGGTCATGGAATCGAACAAGGCGGAGCCTTGGAATAGCATGCCGATTTCTTTACGGATGTCTATCAGTTGCTTTTTGGACAAGGACGTGATATTGGTGTCTTCAAACCAAATCTCACCGGATGTCGGTTGGAACAAGGAAACCAAAATTTTAAGGAATACGGTTTTACCCGCACCACTCCTTCCGATAATCAGGTTGGTTTTTCCCTTTTCGAAAATCGTCGTAATCCCCTTGAGAACCTCGACGTCTGTAAATGACTTTTTGATATTAACTGCTCTAATCAAAATGCTTCCTCTTTATCCGAAATTTGAGTAATGAATCCCCCTTAGGTCATTAATAATACGATGATATAATCAGACAATAAAATCATGATATCACTATATACTACGGCATTGGTACTTGCTCGTCCCAATTCTATACTACCACCTTTCACATAGTATCCTTGGTAGCAAGATACCGCCGTCAAAAGGAAACCGAACACCAATGCCTTGACAAACATCATGAAGACATTGTATTCGACAAAAAAGCTTCGGAGACCTAGTACATAATCCGCTTCGGCTACCATACCGGTAGGAACACTTGCGATATATCCACCAACAATACTCACGAATGCGGCGATAGCTACCAATAAAGGAACCACCACGACAGCCGCCAACAACTTGGGACCGATTAAATAGGCCGCCGTATTGACACCCATGATTTCCAAAGCATCGATTTGTTCTTTCTGACGCATTCCCCCGATTTCGGCGGCGATATTCGACCCTACTTTACCAGCAAGTACCAAGCAGGTAATCGTAGGAGCCAATTCGATGATGGTCATGTCCCGGACGATATATCCCGTATAGTACAAAGGAACGAAAGTACCTTCTAACTGATAGGCAAATTGGACCGCAGAAACCATACCGATAAATACGGCAATCAGACAAACGATGACTAAGGAACCTATTCCGATGTCATTCATTTGTCGCATGGTTTCTTTCCAATACATGGAAAACTTTTCCGGCCTCGATAACATGAGGCGGAACAGCATGACAAATCTACCTAAGTGATAAAATATGTTGAGGTTCATCTACCGCTTTTTCTTGGCTTTGTCGGACACTTGGCGACTATCGTCTTGTATCCGAAACAACCACTGTTTCATGTAACGGGATTTTTATGGCTTTGATTTGAACAAGTTGCCTGAATCTTTTGCCCCATCCCATAAAAAGCGGAAAAATACACCATTTTTGGAGAAAATCATGAAACAGAGTCCGGATTCAAGCATTTGAATTTGAGGAAATCATTTTCAACCCTTACCTTTCGACAAGATTGGACAAGATGTCCTCTTTTTTCGTTCGCCTTCCGGCGAATGAATTTTCGAGAAAGAAAAACCAAGAAAACATGCTGCAAAAAATCATTGATTTCCTGAAGTCTATTTTCGGAATGCTCAATAAGGAGGATGACCGCCCCACTCCACCTCCTGTGAATCCCCACCCGCCCCCCCCCTGAAAAAGCTTTGGTTGGATTTGATTTCCGGATAACAACGGTACCATCGTCTTAAGA
>JAHDCE010000066.1:2264-11741 GCA_020630045.1 Saprospiraceae bacterium
GGAGGAAAGTGTTTTTGCTCCAGGGGGATATGGGTTTCGGATGGTTCGGATTTGATTTCAAATCCGGATACCATCGGTACCATCGTATTTCCTGAAGAATTGATTGTCGAGCCACCAACCTCCGTTGAGTCGGACGACCCATTGGTTCCGGATATCGAAATTGATGACATTCCGGATTTGGTGATTCCAGATATTGACGTGACTCCTGATCCTCCTCCACCGCCGTTGGATGATTTTACGATTCCACCACCGCCGCCGGGATTGGAAGATCCGACGACTCCGGTCGAGCCGGTAACACCAGTTGAGCCGGTCGAACCGACCGACCCCGTAGATCCGATTGATCCGGTTACGCCGGATATCGAAGAACCGATTCCGACTGTTCCTGTCCATACCAAAAGATATACTTGGTGTTTGGACAATGGACATGGTAAGTTCACCGCCGGTAAGCGTTCTCCGAAATTTGACGATGGTACGCGGTTTATGGAATATGAATTCAATCGGGATATCGTAGCTCGAATCGTGAAGCAGTTGGACGAAAAAGGTGTTGATTACTTTAATATCGTTCCTGAAGTGGATACGGACAATTTTTTGAAAGGTCGGGTAGATCGCGCTAACGCTTATCAATCTGATTTACCGAAACTCTACGTTTCCATCCATGCGAATGCCGCTCAATCAAAAGGTATCGACCATTGGGCGAATCCGGCGGCTAAAGGCATCGAAACCTGGTACTACACCGGAAGTCGGAATGGCAAAAAGTTGGCGAGTGTTTTCCAAAAACATTTGATTCAATATACGGGTATGGTCAATCGTGGTTTGAAATCCACGAAAGGGCTATATGTCATCCGCAAAACTTCAATGACTTCCTGCTTGACTGAAAACGGTTTTTACAACCATCCCGGCGAAGCCGCCGAATTGATGAAAGACGAAGTCCGCCAACTCATCGCCGACGCTCATGTCGCTGCGATTATGGAGGTGGAGAAGAATGGGTTGTAAATACCCTTTGAGGAATATTCATAAAAATACCCGGTTAAATAGCAAGAGCATATTTAACCGGGTATTTTTATGCTAACTCCTACAATACGCCTTCCAATATTCTTTTTGGTCATTGGTCATTTTCCCGGCGATACCGAAGTTGATTTTTTGAGGTATGATATCTTTGATGATTACAAAATCACTATAAGTACAGTAAATTTCCTCCAATTTTGGAAATCCCGCTAAGGGCCTAAAATCCTTGATTGACGTGTGATATAATTTCAATGTCCGCAACTTCGACATATTTTCAAGTAGGCTCAAATCTCTGAAATTCGTATTGGCAATATCGAGGCTGACTATTTTTCTCATATCCTCTAAAGGAGCGAATGATTCGATTTGATTTTTATTGATATTCAAATCCGTCAGTTTTTTTAATTTTCCGATTTCATCTAACTTCAAATTCAATTGGGATGATGATAAATCCAAGGATTTCAGACTGGAGAGCCTTTCTATTCCATTCAAATTATCCAGTCTGGTATCAAACAAGCTTAGCTGGGCCAATTGGGACAAATTCAATATTTTCTCAATGGAATTGATTTTGGTCTTCGCTAAATACAACCGTTTTAATTCTTTCATCGATTGAATGGGCGATAAGTCAGTAAACGAATTTCCGGTCAATACTAAATCCCGGACATTTACGAATTTTTCCAAGGGAGTAATGTCCGAAAAATTATAAGATAACAAACTCAATTTCCTCACTTTTTCGACATCCGTCCAACTTTTAAAATCGCCATGTTTCTCTTTAATAAAACTCCTCCAATCTTCTGGCAAACCATCCCACCAAGTATTGAATGGTGTCCTAGAATCAGTCCGGGATTTTAATTCAATACCAAAAGGTAGATCCAGTGATTTGAGCGTATCTAAAAAATGACTGTTAGTAGGTGATTTCAAATACCAATTCACATGTTCCTCTTCACGTTCTATACTGATGTTCTTATTCTCAATATGAAAGATGAAGAATTTTAAACAGAAGCGAGCTTTTCCAATATCTTCTCGGCAGTCGCTTGAATCGCCGGAACCGCCACTGAATTACCGAATTGCTTGTATGCCTGCGCATCCGAAACGGGAATGACAAAATGATCGGGAAAGCCTTGGAGTCTTGCCCACTCCCTAGGCGTCATCTTCCTGATGCCTTCACGATTTACTTGACCTGAGATTTTCGTGACCGGTCTGAAATCAGTCAACCGGTTATCGAGAATCAAGTTCCTTTCTCGCCCCATGCCGCCGCAAACCACCGCATTCGCAACTCCATCATGTGGAATGATTTGATAACCGAATCCGTTGCCTTTGTTTTTATGTCGCGCTTTGTGCGCTTTTAATGATTTCACGTAAGTGGTCGATAAATAATATTTAGAGGAAACCACTTGTTCTTCCAAAATATCAGCTAAAACCGCTTTCTTATTGGTAGGTGTAGGATACTCAAAATCGGTTATCCCCGTATCCTTATGGAATCCGACGATAAATATCCGTTCGCGATTTTGGGGTACGCCGAAATTTTTGGCATTTACGATTTGGGGCTCCGGTACGAAGTAACCCAAATCTTCACGTAACGTATGTAAAATCGTGCTTAGGGTTTTTCCTTTATCATGATTTCTCAGCCCCTTTACATTTTCCAAGAAAATGGCTTTGGGTTGTTTTCTTTTTATGATTTCCGCCACATCGAAAAACAGGGTTCCCCGTGTATCTTCGAAGCCTCCCCGGATACCTGCGATAGAAAATGCTTGACAAGGAAAACCACCACATAAAATATCAAAACCGTCCGGTATATAATCCTTAGTTTCAGGGCGGGTAATATCGCCAAATGGAACCTCCCCGAAATTGGTTTTATACGTACGCTGTGAATATTTATTCCATTCGCTGGTAAATATACATTTACCTCCTAGGTTTTGAAGGGCTAAACGAAACCCTCCTATCCCTGCGAATAAATCGATGAATTTGAATCCGCTATTTTTTGATACTGGAAAAGGAACGGTTTCGTCATTGGTCGTCAACAGTTTTTGAAGTGTTTCTTCTGCGATTCGATCAGTGATTTCCCTTTTGGCATACTTGTACTCCAAGAGCGTTTTCACATGTTCGATCGCACCGGGTTTATAGACTCCGGAAATACCATTCCGATGATTGTGCAAATAATGTGTAAAGGGGGCTTCGGTTTCTTTTGAGGATTTCAAAAGCAAGCTTTTAAATCCTTTTTCAGAAAAATGTTTTATTGATATTTTTATTTTGAAATCCATTCAGAACACCGATACTTTTCCAATCGCAATTTACAAAGATTTTTAAACCCAATGCGAAACTTTTGGGTTACACTTCGAGTTTCATCTGTTTGGATTTCGGTACGATTTCCAACTCCACTAATTTTCCGGTAAGGACGAAATAAATAAAATTCCTTATTTCAACATTCGGATATTCTTTGGCCAAAGCCAAGCCGCTTAAATATGATTTATTAGCGGCATCTTGTATCCGGGTTTTTCGGCCGGCAGCTTTGCCGGAATAGTTTTCAAAACGAATGACAGAAATCCCATTTGATGTTTCCACAAGGTAATCCAAATTTTCGCGATACCATCTGTCCCCGTCCTTGTGTTGCACAGGAATGGATTTGATGATTTTCTTCGCCTTCAACCCACTCTCCAACCAAGCCATGAAATGGGTATTGTGATGTACGATTTCAGCCGGTTGTATGTCTCCATTCACACCGAATCTTCTAATGATTCGAGTGGCGGCATCCAAACGTTTGGCATTGTTGTATCCGGGTTGGTCAAATGCCAAATAAGCACGTTGGATTTTCGCTGAAACCAAAGGAGACACCTCTTCCTTGACCGGGAATCGTGGTGCGATATCCTTCTTTCGTAAATAACTTAAACGCTTGTGTCCATTCTTCAGAAGATTTGACCAAAGGCAAAAACCCTTCCGTTCCTTTTTTGGGCGAAAGCCCGGTGACTTCGGAAGCCGGTATCGGATGGTTGGGCAATAGCACCGGTGTGATTCGGGTTTCTTTGTCCATCATCAATACCTCTCCGCCCCAGTCCCAAGGAGACTCCATATTGTCCGGCAACAAGGTCGGCAGTTTTTCCGAAGCGGCTCCGTGCCACACCCGGTTCAACCAAAGGGTCGATTTTTTCCTTGTTGGGAATATCAAATAATCCCTTGCCCTTGTTATTCCGACATACATGACCCGAGCCTCTTCTTGCAAGGCTTTTTCTAGAGCCAATTTTTTTTCCGGACTTTCGCCCAAACGTTCTTCAAAAGGCGTTTTTCCTAAATTATTTCCGTAGGGGTGTTTCCAAAAACGGATGTACCTATTGGCCGTCAAGTGATCTAAATCGACCTCGTCGGATTCGGAGACGATTTCGGCACCCCATATTTTATCACGTAAACCGGATTCCAAATCATAGCACAATACAATCGGCCATTCTAGTCCCTTACTTTTATGATATGTCAATACATTAACGGCATCCGGTCTTTGACTGAATCCTTGTTGGTCGTTTTCGGAAGATGCTTTTTCATGCAACCAAAGCAAGAAGCCTCCTAGGGAAGCACCGGTTTGCAATCGATGGCAGGCCTCTTCGTATTGGTTGGCATAATTGCGGATCATCCCGATATTATCCAAACGTTGCTCCACATTCCCCCAGGATAAGATAATCTGACGGATATCCAATTCTTCAAGGATCAAAGACAATATTTCGGCACCGGACAACTCCGTGATTTCCGTCCTTAAAGCATCTAGTTTTTGAATGAATTTATTTTCATAGCCCCAACTGTTTTCAACCTTCCCGTTTTCTTGTTCTTCATTCAAATATTGAATGCGAGTATCTACTATGGTGGATAGGGAATTGCTAGAACCTAGATAAAGGATTTCGGCAATGGATAAACTGTCGTTCTTATTGGACAAATATTTGAGTGCTGCCAAAACCAACTTGACTTCCGGAGTTTGTAACAAACCAGTACGGGCGATAGCAGCCCGCAAGCCTTGTCGGTGGAGGGATTCTGCAACAATCGCACAATTTTTATTGGATTTACAAAGGACGGCGACATCTCCCGGACGAGCTTTTCGATATTCGTCTGTTCCCTTGACTAATACCAGCGGTTCACGCTCTAAAAATTCTCTGATGGCGGAAGCCATGGATTCCATGAACCAAGCACCACTTCCTTGTTTACCGGTTTCTTGTTCAAAATGCCAATGGTGAAGCGCGCTGCCCATCTCCATCGGTTCGTCAATTTGATTGCTAGATTCCGGATGTGCCTTTTTTTTCCTTTTCGGAATCAACCTGACCTGTTCGGCCGGCATATTGTTGAATGCTTTGGTAAAAATCGCATTGGTCGCATTGACAATATCCTGCCTGGATCTCCAAGAAAATTCTTGAATGTCTTCCGGGCGGATGCCTCCGGTATTTTTAATCACCGCTTCCATGAGTTCGGGTTCCGTACCCCTAAACCCATAAATGGATTGTTTGGGATCACCTACCCAAATACAATGATCGGCCATCCTTGACAATTTGTAAAAGATTTCCAATTGTAGGGGGCTGGTGTCTTGAAATTCATCCACCAACAACAGTTCCACTTCTTCGCCTAATACTTTGCCGACTTCCGGATGGTTCAATAGATCTTTGACCAAGGTTTCCATGTCGGTGTAATCTATCAGTCCCCTTTTCTTTTTGAATTGTTCATATTCAAATATGGCAAGTATTGACAAGTCGAATACTTTGCCGATAAAGCCGCCCAACTCTTTTAGGAATAATGGATGTTGTTCATGATTTTGAGCCGACTCCCTCAAGGGGTTCATGATTTCCCGGCTTTTGGCACCGACGGGCGTTTTTATGATTTTCGCATAATGCTCCCAATTCAGCCGTTCGTCTTTTTGTAGTTTCTGAATGTAATCCGCTAATAGTTCACGAGTAACATTGGTGTTTTTGGTTTTATCTTTTTCATTGTCATTTAGCTCGGCGAGCGTCCGCTCCATTTCTTTTAAGAAAACGGCATCGAACTCTTGTACGGATTGTTTGGAAGGAGGTGGAAAAAACTTGAATAAGGATTCTAATGATTTTTCCTTACTGTACTTCAATTCCTTTTCACCAAATCCGTTGGCTCTAGCCATATCAATTACCGTCCGGATTTCACCACGCCAATCATAATCTTTTTTCATACCTCCCCGTAAACCCAAACGCTCTACGAAATCCTCCATTTCTTCAACACGGTCTTCAGTTAGAATCGTAGCTAGGGATTGATTGAAAAATAGTTGTTGATCATCATCAGCGATAATGGAAACCGAAGGAGACACTCCTGCCTCAAATGCAAAACGCTTGAGTAATTTTACGCCTAGGCTATGGACGGTTCCAATAAGAGAACCGGTCAATCTATCTGCCAAATCGGGCATTCCTTCTTCTAGTAGACGGATTCTCACTCGCTCCTCTAATTCGGCAGCGGCTTTTTTGGTAAAGGTGGTTGCGATGATTCCTTCCGGGCTTACAGCACCGGAAGACAATAGGGCAACCATCTCCGTCATCAATCTATAAGTTTTGCCACTTCCTGCTCCGGCTGAAACAATTTTAAAACTCAAAGTGTATTCTTTTTGGAGGGTAATTGATTAAAATTTTGAATCTTATTAAACAAGTGCATCATAATAACAATTCATTATCAAAAACAATGTTTTTCGAATTCCCCCTATTTGTTTTACAATTCAATACAAAACTACTATTGACAAGCAATTTTTATACTATTTGGTTTCAAATATAATAAATTTAATCAAAAAAATTACATAATTTTATTTGATTTTCTCTGTAAATGCCTTTTTTAGTCCGGTATTTATCCGGAACTTATCATAAGTTTGTAGCAATAAAACCATTATCAAAATGCCAAAAAAAATCGCCATCAATGGCTTCGGAAGAATTGGACGTCTTACATTGAGAAGACTCCTAAACAATTCTAATGTAGAAGTAGTCGCCATTAACGACCTAACGGATAATGCCACCCTCGCCCACCTCTTTAAATATGACTCGGCACATGGAATTTTTCCGGGAGATGTCAATAGCGATGAATCATCCATTACGATTTCCGGAAGGAAAATCAATAGTTATTCCAAAAGGAATCCACAAGAGTTGCCTTGGAAAGAGTTGGGAGTGGACGTCGTATTGGAGTGTACCGGTGTATTCAGGAATAAAGAAAAAGCGGGTTGGCACTTGGAGGCCGGCGCTCAAAAAGTAATCCTTTCCGCTCCGGCGAAGGGAGATGGATTCCAAACCATCGTCCTAGGAGTGAATGATGATCAAATCAAAGCCGACACCCAATTTTACTCCAATGCCTCATGTACTACGAACTGCTTGGCTCCATTGTATAAAACATTGGATGAGAATTGGGGAATTGTTCGTGGAAACATGACGACAACCCACTCTTACACCTCCAACCAAAGGATACAAGATGCTCCTCACAGTGATTTAAGGAGAGCGAGGGCAGCCGCGGTGAATATCGTGCCTACCACTACCGGTGCGGCAGTTGCCTTATCGATTGTTTACCCTAATGCTGCAGGTAAATTATTCGCATCGTCCATTCGTGTTCCGGTGATTACGGGGTCTTTGGTAGAATTGACAGTTCAATTGGAAAAGGAGACGACCGCTGAGGCGATAAATGCGAAGTTTAAGGAACTTTCCAAAGGTAGATTAAAGGGAGTTTTAGAGTACAGTGAAGCCCCCTTGGTCTCCAGCGATATTATTTCTAATCCACATTCCACAATATTGGATGCTAAGTTGACCGTTGCAAAGGGAGATTTAGTAAAAGTCATCGCTTGGTATGACAATGAGGCGGGATATTCTGCTAGGCTAGCGGATTTGGCTGATCGGGTTTAAATGGATATCATTAAAACTCGAAATTTAGTAACAGTCAAATAATAACTTTGCGATTTGACTTATGTTCTTTTTACTTTATACTTCGTTAATTTTTTCAGCAATAGCCCTGCTATTCCTTCAAAAATTGCCTCGTCTAAAATAAAAATTACGATTTTCAAATCGACAACTTATTTTTTGGCTGTTACTAAGAACATCGTCAAATTTTAGCTGGACACTTTTTTCATAATTTCCCAGCATTATTATTTTTGCAAAAACTACAGACATGGATATCGATTTCAAAGGCAAAAAGGCATTGATTAGAGTTGACTTCAATGTTCCCTTGGATGAAAATTATATAGTAAAAGATGATACGCGTATCCGCCGAGCTTTACCTACTATCAAGCATGTATTGGAAGCCGGAGGTGCTGTGATTTTATTGTCCCACCTCGGACGACCGGGTAAAAAACGAAAGGAAGATGGAAGCATCGACCGGGAGAGATTTACCCTAAAGCACGTTGTTGACAGATTGTCCGAACTCATGGTGTTGGAAGTCCAATTTTGTGATGAAACAGTTGGTGAAAAGGCTCAAGCCATGACTTCCGCCCTAAATCCGGGGGAGTTGTTGCTGCTTGAAAACACTCGTTTTAATGACGGTGAAAAAACCGGTGATGAAAATTTTGCACAAGCGCTTTCAGAACTGGGAGATGTGTATGTCAATGATGCTTTTGGAACTGCTCACCGTGCCCATGCTTCCACCACAACCGTAGCTCAATTTTTTACTGAAGACTGTAAGTGCTTCGGTAAATTGATGGGTAATGAATTGGAGAACGCCAAAAAGGTGACGGATAATCCAGAGCGTCCATTCGTCGCTATCGTAGGCGGCGCGAAGGTTTCGGACAAAATCCTTTTACTGGAAAAATTATTGGATGAGGCTGATACCATTATCGTGGGTGGTGGGATGGCTTATACTTTCTTTAAGGCTCAGGGCGGCAGTATCGGCAACTCCCTAGTGGAAGAGGATCGAATCGATGTCGCTAAAAAGGTGCTTTCCCTTGCTGAAGGGAAAGGGGTGAAATTCTTATTGCCACAAGATTCCATTATCGCGGACGACTTCGCTAATGATGCGAATTCTAAGATGTCGGCCAGCGGGGATATTCCCGATGGTTGGATGGGACTGGATATCGGCCCTTATGCTATACAAGCTTTTCAGGAGGCGATTCAGGAGGCTAAAACTATTGTTTGGAACGGGCCGATGGGGGTGTTTGAAATGGATGCTTTCGCAAATGGTACCAAGGAGGTGGCACTAGCTGTCGCTAAGGCTACTGAAAATGGCGCGTTCTCTCTTGTCGGTGGTGGTGATTCTGTGGCTGCTGTCACTAAAATGAATTTGTCTAAAAAGGTGAGTTACGTTTCTACTGGCGGTGGGGCGATGTTAGAGTTGTTGGAAGGCAAAGTATTACCAGGCGTTAAGGCTATTGAGACCGTAGATTCGGTTGAGGGATAAGTGGTGATATGCCATCGTGTTCCCATCCCTATGGAATGGGGTGTGGTATCTCGTCCCGTCACTCATCCTGATGGAATGGGGTGTGGTATGCCGTGTGTTCCCATCCCGGTGGAATGGGTTATGATATGT
>JAHDCE010000698.1 GCA_020630045.1 Saprospiraceae bacterium
GGTGCGAAATCCGCACATGAGCATCAAGCATCGCCAAAGATTCGGTATCCTATTGGATATGGTCGGATCTAAAAACGCTCGTTTTCCCAAGGAGGAAGTATCCATGTCTTTCGCACGGACAACAACTAATAAAGTTTGGAAAATGGCTCAAGATATGGGCTATGGAAGGTATTTTTCTAACGCTGAAGTAGGTGGTGTTACAGACGATCACTTCTTTGTCAATAAGGACGCGGGAATTCCTATGATTGATATTATCAACTTACCCGATGGCCCCAATAAGTTCGGTAAATATTGGCATACACACGACGACAATATGGATGTCATCAGTAAAATGACACTCGGTGCGGTCGGCAATGTCGTACTGGCGGTGATTTACAATGAGTCCATCAATAACTTCTGATGTACTCGATACAGTGCGATATATATTTTGTAAACCATGCCCGTTTCTCCGATGGAAACGGGCATGGTCGTTTAATACATTAGAATCATGACAAAATTTTATAGCCTGATCTTCCTAGGAATTTTAGCGCTCGCTTTCGCGAAATGTGGAGAAAAAGATAAGACCACTACTTCGAAACCGACAGAAGAAGATATACTCGAAATTCCGAATGTCAATCGAGATTCAGCCTATGCCTTTGTTGCCGGGCAAGTAGCTTTCGGTCCCCGTGTTCCGGGTACCGAAGCGCATGCGGAATGTCGGGATTGGCTGGCCGGACAATTGACAAGGTTAGGAGCTGAAGTGATTTTGCAAGATTTCGAAGCCAAGTTTTATCATGGTGTATCCGCAAAATGTACCAATGTCATTGGACAGATCAATCCATCTAATCCACATCGGGTATTATTGGCGGCCCATTGGGACTCCAGATTCATGGCGGATCAAGCGAAAAAGGACAAGGACAAACCGATTGATGGCGCCGACGATGGAGCGAGCGGAGTAGGTGTCTTACTCGAAATCGCTCGAGTGATTCAAGCGAATAAAATCGACTTAGGGGTTGATATTGTCTTTTTTGATGCCGAAGATCAAGGCAAGGACGGAGACGGTACAGAAGATGTTTCGAAAACATGGTGCTTGGGCGCTCAATATTGGTCGAAGCATCCCCATATGGACATACAACACCGACAGCGATTCGGTATTTTATTGGATATGGTGGGGTCAAAAAAAGCCCGTTTCCCCAAGGAGGGTTATTCTCGGTCATTTGCTAGGACGACGACTGACAAGATATGGAAAATGGCTCAGGATATGGGATATAGTCGTTACTTCTCCAATGCCGAAGCAGGGGGGATAACCGACGATCATTTGTTTGTAAACAAAGATGCCAAGATTCCGATGGTAAATATCATCAATCTTCCCGAAGGTTCGAAAACCTTCGGCGATTATTGGCATACCCATGACGACAATATGGATGTCATCAGCAAGCGAACTTTAGGGGCGGTGGGTAATGTCGTACTGGCCGTGATTTATAGTGAATCGGACAATAGTTTTTAAGAAACTGTTTAAATTTAGAATTCTAAACAGCTTCTAGGTATGAATAAAAAGAGCCTCCCGACCGAAGTCGGAAGACTCAAAAACAAAGATTAGAAATACGCTTGTTTTTCATTCGGTGGCAAAAGGGCGGAACCAACCTTTTGCCGCCGAAAATATAAGGGACTATTTATTCATCAAACTTAGTCAAATCGTACTTGGAGATAATGTCCTTCAACTTGTTTCCCGCACCTTTTTGTCCTGCGAATCCCTTTTGATTCAAGGCAGAAATCCAACTGGAATAACCTTCTCCTTTTACGGATTTGAAATCGCCGGTATCACCGGATTTGATATAGTGGCTATGTCCCCGAAAACTTGCCCAAGCACTCTC
>JAHDCE010000067.1 GCA_020630045.1 Saprospiraceae bacterium
ACCAAAGGTAATCCTCGGTCAAAGTTGTTGTACTTCACCTACAATCCTAATGGAGAAGCTGAAATCGTAAACGTGCAACTCACCCAGAATTGCACCGCCAGAAAAAAGAATTTCGACTTTGACTTTCAAGACATCGCCATCAAAGGGCGAGGCTCCCAAGGGAACATCATGGTCAAATACCCCGTTCGCAAGGTCACGCTTAAAGAAGCCGGAAAATCCACGCTCGGCGCCATTAAAATTTGGATGGACAATGTGTCCGGGCGTCTCAATACAGATGACAGGGGAACATTTCTAGGAGCTTTCGATACCGGTGACAACATCGTAGTGGTCTATAAAGACGGAACCTATGAGGTAACCGACTACGAATTGACTCAAAAATTTGAAGCGAAGAATGTTGTAGGCATAACGAAACTCACACCGGAAACAGTCATCAGTGCCGTTCATTTTGATGGCTTGAAAAAATGGACGATGATCAAACGTTTCAAAATTGAAACGTCTTCATTGAATCAAAAATTCAACTTTATTTCGGAACATCCGAATGCTAAACTTTTATATGCTTCCTTGGCGGAAAATCCTAAAATCTCATACAATATGAAGGTGAATTCGCAAAAGGTGGAAGGAGAAATCGACTTAGCGGAATTCATTGATGTGAAAGGATGGAAAGCAATGGGCAATAAATTTAGCGAACAGCGCATTACCGGTATCAAAGAAATCAATCCACCCAAAAAAGACGCTTTGAAACCCGGAGATACGATAGAATTATTTTAAAATAAATTTGTCTCCAAGCCAAACCACATCAAAAGTATCGCCGTGTCAAACGGTGATACTTTTGATATTTTTCTCCGAAAAAAGCAAGCAAAAAATCTTCTTCCAATAATATTTTAAAATGAATATTACCCGCATAAAACAAGGACAACAACAGAAACCAAATACTAGGAAATAATAGATTCATCCCTAGTAATCCAATGTGCAAACCTAGTACAATAGGATTTCGCGACAAGCGAAAAACGCCCTTGGTTTTCAAATCAAAATCATCTCCTTGTTGAGAATTATCTTTCCTAATATCCAAGGCACTTTTTATGGTGACTCCCCTACCGACCACCAATAATAAAATTCCGACCACCATCAACAACCAATGATTAACGATACCGTCAATCTGTCCTCCTATCATAAATCGGATAGCAAAAAATAATGGAAAGCAATATCCTCCAACCATAACGATCGCTGGCAAGAGTAACAATAAGGTCTTTTTCCAAACCGCCCAAGTTTGAACCCTGCCCAGCCTGCTATCCTTCCCTGACAAGGCTTCTTTTACCTCCGTCTCCGGAAACACCAACTGATATGTAGAGGCGACACTAGGTACCGGAATTGTCCATATTTCGATAATAATGGACAAATAATACAATATTACTGTTATGGAAATGAACCAATATTCCATTCTAATCTTTATCGTTCGGTTGTCGAATACAACACACATGATAGCAAATTTATCTTTCCCTTTGTTTTCAACAAGACAACTACAGCTCGAAATCATGTATTCGTACTTCTTTTACGAATCCAATTAACCGACATTTAATATATTTATCAATTGAAGAGAGTACTTAATAATGCTATCCAGATGAAAAACGGCATTCACTTAAAGAGAGTGGGACAAGTAACCATGCCTACCGATTGGGGAGAGTTTGATATGTTGGCTTATGCCAAAACCGAATCAGAGCAAATGCCTCACATTGTCATGGCGCATCCGGAAATGGATGTCCATAAACCGGTAATGGTTCGAATCCACTCCGAGTGTATTACAGGAGATTTGTTCCATTCACAAAGATGTGACTGTGGACCTCAATTGCATGAAGCTATGAAAAGGGTTTTCGAAGCCAAGGGAGCTTTGCTCTATCTGCGACAAGAAGGTCGCGGAATAGGCATCATCAATAAAATAAAAGCTTACAATCAACAAGATAGGGGTCACGATACCGTTGAGGCAAATCTTGTACTGGGCTTTGAAGCGGATCAAAGGGATTATGGCATTGCCATCCAGATTTTAGATGATATCGGTATTTCCGATATCCGACTCCTGACCAACAACCCACTCAAACTATCCGCTATTGAAAAAAGCCATATCAATATCATTGAACGAATCCCCTTAATCATATCTCCGAATAAAAACAACATCAAATACCTGAAAACCAAACAGGATTCCATGGGACATCTATTTAAAATCAACGGATGATGACGGATTCCCTTTGGCATATCCTCCTTGAAATCCGCAATCAAGTGGAACGGTCGGAAAATGAATTCCACCAATTAGATGCATTCCCGGAAGGGAAAATCTCCTTGTCTTTAGGGGACAACCAGAGCAACACCACTCCACTGTTTCGAATATTAACTGAGAGAAATCCTCATCGAACGACAGTGCATTCGTTTCCGGTTTTTCAAATTTCCCGTAAGGGACACCTGACCCCGCTTAACCAACCGGCAGAACAGTCGCCCATCTTGAAGGAACTTCAAGTCTATTTGCCGCTCTGCTTGGGTTCTATATGGGCAAAAAAGGAAAAAAGGGCCTACGTCATCGCTCATTTCGCCCAAAGTTTGGATGGCTATATCGCCACCACCAATGGACACTCACAATGGATTGGCAATCCGGAAAACTTGGTTCATGCACACCGTGTCAGGGCATTGGTGGACGGGGTCATTATCGGCAACAACACGCTTAGGGACGACAAGCCTAAATTGACAGTAAGACATGTGCCCGGAAAAAATCCCCAGGCCATTGTCGTCGGCAATTCCGGCTACTGCGGGGCTTCGCTCGCCAGTTGCCGGCAAGAACATTTCATTCGAATGGTATCCGATCCATCCCTTGTGAACAAGAGTGACCACAATTGCAAATACTTGCATATTCCATGCTTGAACGGACACATTCCGACAAGGGACATTACGAGTTCTTTATACGAACAAGGCATTCATTCCGTCCTACTTGAAGGAGGGCCCAAAACCAGTTCCAATTTCTTGGAAGAAGGCAATATCAACATCGTTCAGTTACATATCGCTCCTATGCTCCTAGGATCGGGAAAGAAGAATTTTTCCCTGAAAGAAGTAAACTCCATTGACGATGGCATGCAGTTCAAACACCATTTCTATTCAAATATCGGCGACGCCATCATGATTACCGGATTCCTATGACGGCCTCCTCGCTTTGGCATATCGACTCGGAAAAATCCGCTCTTCGCTCCTTGAACCTTCCTGCTCCGGATGAAAATCGGATTATCGTCGATTCAGTTTGTTCCATGATCAGTACAGGAACCGAAAAGCTGGTCGCCAAGGGACTCGTCCCCTTAGCATTACAAGAAAAAATGGGCGTGCCGTATATGGACGGAACATTCGCTCTCCCTATCAAATATGGCTATTCCCTTATCGGGAAAATAAAAAATAACGAAAAAGAAATACTGGTTCACCTCATGCATCCACACCAAGACAAATGCTGCGTGGATAAAAGCCATGTTTTCCCACTTCCAGAATCTCTTTCTCCGCAAAAAGCCATGCTCATCAGCAATATGGAAACCGTCATCAATGCGATTTGGGACGCCGGGGTCTCTATAGGTGATAAAGTATTGATTGTCGGATTCGGCAATATCGGTTGCTTGTTAGCGGAAACCATCCGGCATATTCCGGGAATCCAACTGTATATCGCCGAGAAAAACGAATGGCGAAAAGAAGCTGCAACCTCATTTGGGTACGAACTGCTGGAAGGTGAAGAATCCGGATTCAGCCATACTTTCGACACCTCCGGCACATCAGCCGGATTACAAACCTGTATCGACGTACTCCGAACGGAAGGAAAAGCAATTAGCTTAGGTTGGTATGGAGTATCAGAAACAAAATTGCATCTTGGAAGTAGTTTTCATTATGATAGAAAAAAAATAATCAGTTCCCAAGTTTCCCGAATCCCAATTGACAAATCAGGACATTGGAATTATACCAACAGAAAAGAACTGGCCATTCGATTGTTATTACAATATGAATATGAAAAATACATCACGCGAATGATTCCTTTTAAGGATAGCCCGAACTTCTTTAAACAACTTAGAAACGAAACCAATCAACCCGGATTAATTTGGGGAATTAAATATTAAAAACATGTATACGGTAAAAATCAGAAACTCCATTATGATTGCCCACTCATTGAAACATGAGTTCTTCGGGCCGGCTCAAGGATTGCATGGTGCTACCTATGTAGTGGATGCCATATTCAAATCCGAACAGTTAGACGCACACAATGTCGTTATTGATATCGGAGCAGCACATCAAATCCTAAAAGAAGTCCTTGAACCGTTGAATTACAAAAATCTAGACGAGCACCCGGACATGATCGGAGACTTGACGACAACCGAATATGTCGCCAAATATATCCATGACAAAATTAAAGAAAAATCGAATCACTTTTTCAAGGGTCGTATTGAAATAATACTAGGAGAAAAACACGATGCATGGGCATCTTATGAAGGATAAAAAACTTGTCATATTAGCCACGAAATTCGGCCTTGAATTTTCAGGCGGATGTATTGCTACTTGCAAATTAGCGGAAGCCATTCAGGACAATTTTTCAAGCATCATCGTCCTTGCGAATACCATCGGAAAACACCACATCAAAAATATTATTCATATTCATTTCAACGACTTATCCGAGGCAAAAAAAATACTTTCTAATTTCAATAGAAAAGATTGTATTTTTTACGGCGACTTTTATGATGCGATTGCTTTTTGCGAAACCAATATTCCATTCTACTTCACATATCATGATAACTGGCCCGAGCAATCATTATTGAGTGAAACACATCAACAACAAAGTGATTTTTTCATCCCTATTTACAAACGAATTTTCAAAAGCGCACTAGCTGTTTTTTCTGTTTCCAAATACAAGGAAAAATTCATTCAAAAATACACCGACAAAACACACCTATTAAGAAATGGAATCCTACAACCCGTCAATAACAAACAGTACCGACCATTTAAAGCAGGAGATGAATTAAACCTCCTGATGACCGGAAATATAGACGAGCGAAAATACAAACTGGCCATACCCGTATTCCAATATTTAAATGAAACAAAAACACGTCAAATCAATATAAAAATATTCGGAAAAATCAACGATGATTCAATAGCTGACCAATTACAAGCATTTGATTTCGTACAAATAATGGGCTACGCTCCTAGGATAGATTTCCAAAACTACGACGCCTATTTATCCACTTCATTTATTGAAAACCTTTCCATTGCAGTAGTAGAAGCTTTGGCCAACAAACTACCCGTGCTTTGCTTTGATGTAGGCGGCCTACATGAAGTTGTCCAGCATCAAAAAAACGGAATACTAATTCCATTAGAAGAACCTCAAAAAATGGCGGACACCATTCATGAAATAGCGAAAGGAAAAATCAAATTTGATTTTTCCACAACCCATTTATCAGCATACGATTGGAATAAATCAGGCGATATATTCATGAGTATCATATCAACACATCAAACTTAATAATGGAGCATATACAAGACCTCATACCGACTCTATTATTTTACCTAGGAATCAACTATTCCTTATTCATATTCATGTATGCAATTGACCCTTCATTATTAGACTTTATTCCTAAAAGAAAAGAGATACTCAAACCCAAAAGACTTTTATTCAGATCCTATAAGGCCATCAAGCTTTCAGGCGAACTAACAACCATCGGATTCACTTTAATATTGTTCAAAAAAATACTACCCGCACCCATTGCCACCATCATACTTGCGAGCGCTTGTTGGCTCATATTCGTATATCACATTTACTACACGACCATCCGTCGTTTTTTCAACACCAATGCCATCATGTATATTGATTGGCGACTTATCAAACTAGGCACCCGTATCTTATGGCACGGATATCCATTAGCATTGATTTTAGTCATCGGTTTATTTTTCGGATCGTTTTATTTTTATTATTGGATTTCCAACTTATTCGTGCCGCACTTATATCAACTCTCCGACACTTCTTCTATTTTAATGTTAGGCTTATTTTTAGCTATCATCTTAGTCGGAATAAAAATCATATTACCCGATCATATTAAAATATGGGGATACTATAAAAAAAGAATCATATTCACCTCCAATTTCATCAACTACAACTTCAGAGAATCCTTTGCTACAAAAAAAATGATGGTTCGCCTGAAAAACACTTCTGAAGAAAGAAAAAACAGTCGAATCCAATCCTTACCCCTAAAAAAGAAACCCAACTTATTTTTTCTTTTCATAGAATCATACGGCAGTGTTTTATACAAACCATATTTTCAAAAAGAATACAAATCCCTTTGCAACGAGCTAGAAAAAAAATTCACATCTTCCGGGTGGAGCGCATACTCCCACCTCAGTACTTCCCCTAGATCGGGTGGTGCATCTTGGTTGGCGTATAGTTCTTTCTTTTATGGCGTGGATGTCAAAGAAGAAGGCCTATTAAGAATCATCGTCAACAAGAAAGAAGAATTCAACATCAATCATTCTTTATTGCAATTATTGCGACAAGCCGGATACGAAAACAACATGCTCGTCCCCTTGACAGGGTTCAACAATTTCAAAGTCGATTGGGAACAAATTTCAGAACAATTTTCCATGGATCGAATCATCAAATTCGAAGATTTGGATTATACTGGACCATTGGTAGGGGCATTCGGCAAACAACCACCCGACCAATATTCCATCAACAAGGCGATGGACATTGTCGAAACACAATCAAAAAACCCGTTCGCTTTCTTTTTCGTCACCCTCAATTCGCACGCCATTTGGAAATCCCCTATCGACATTCAATCCGATTGGAAAGACATACCGAACTCAGAAGTCCCCTTGACCAAAACCGGGAAAAACAGTTATTTCCCAGCCATCAGGTACCAACTACAAACCATGACGGATTTCATCACCAATAGATTGGGAGAAGACGATATCGTCGTCTTACTAGGAGATCATCAACCGCCACTACTCGTCAGTTCGGATGACCCTTACGAAACCCCTATCCATATCTTCGCCAAAAAACCTTCTCTACTAGAGGGCTTATCGCAATATGGTTTTCAAAAAGGTCTCTATCTCGATTCCCTTCCGGAAAAATGTCCTAGACATTCCGGAATGTACTATGCCTTGATTCGACATCTCATGTCAATTTCCGATATTCCCGAATCCGAACAACCGGAGTATCTTCGCGAAGGGTATTCCATTTAGTGATTAAATACCCGAAACCCAAAGTTTCTCGTTAATCATTTCACAAAAATTTTTAGAAAAGCGAACCAATCACGAAATTCGCATGTCCTTGGAATAAATGGCACAAGTCCTTCGAGCGAATCATGAAGAAAACAGTTTTCATCATACTTCTTTTTTCCCTGTTCCGCCTTTCGGCGAATGGTCAACTTAATGTGACTTCCGCACTGGAAAACCCGGAAATCACAATGGGCGACCACGTCAATTATTATATCACTTACCGCACAAGCAGTCAAGTCGATTTAATACCCGTGGATTTAGGAGCTACCTTCAGTAGCATCATCCCACAAATAGAAGTATTGGAAACAGGTACTCCATCAATGGTTCAAGGAGAAACCGGGATCCTCCGGCAAACCCTCAAACTCACCAGTTTCGATACCGGAAACCATGTCATTCCCGAAATTCCGATTGCCTACCTCATCAATGGAGACACTTTTGTCACTCAAACCAATAAGACCTATCTATCCGTATATCCCATCCAAATAACGGAAGAGGACATGTCACTTAAATTCAAAGACATCCTGCATGAAGAAACCCGCCTATGGGACTGGCTCCCAAAGGTCTTGATTCCCCTAGGAATTTTATTGGCAATTGGTCTCATCGTCTTCATCATCATGAGAAGGAAAAAAGCAGAAACGGCATTGCCACCTCCGCCACCGCCCAAAAAACCGGCACACGAAATCGCTTTGAAGCAATTAAACCAATTGCGGAAAAACGAATTTTGGCAAAACGGAAAAACAAAACGCTACTACAGCGAGCTTTCCCGAATCACTCGGGAATATTTAGAAAACAGATTCAACATCAACGCACTTGAATCCGTAACGGATGAAATCCTTCCGGAACTCAAGCATCCGGAAATCCCCTCAGGCGACAGAGGCAACATCAAAGAAATGCTTCAAACCGCAGACCTCGTAAAATTCGCCAAGGTAAAACCTGATCCATTCACACATGGGAGATTATTTGACAATATAGAGTCTTTTGTCAAAGCGACCAAGAAACGCATCGAACCTCAAACACCACAAAACAAGACCGAAAAATGATAGGGGCTTCTTTCCATATCGGCGACTTGTACTTTGCTTATCCTCTAGTGTTGGCAGGACTTATCATTGTTCCGATACTGGCATTGCTTTATTATTTCAAGCTCAGGAAAGACCGACATCCTGAATTGCAAATGTCAACGCTTCAAGGGATCTCGACACATTCTCCTAGGGGATGGGCGAGGATGATTATCCCTCCCGTACTTAGGTTAGCGGCCCTTTCCCTCTTGATCATCGCATTGGCACGCCCACAGGATCTCAACAAAAAGGAAAACATCAAGGGAGAGGGAATCGAAATCATACTGGCCATGGACATTTCCAACAGTATGCGAGGAATGGATTTTGACCCCACTCGCTTGGAAGCCAGTAAACGGCTCGCCGCCGAATTCATCGATAGCCGCCAATTCGATCGAATCGGATTGGTCATTTTTGCGGGGGAAGCTTTCACTCAATGTCCCCAAACCACCGATTATGAAATGCTCAAAGGTTTCCTAGGGCAAGTGAAGCACAATGTTGTAGACGAAGGGACTTCCATCGGCATGGGACTAGCTACCGCCGTCAATCGAATCAAAGAAGGAGAAGCCGAGTCAAAAATCATCATCCTACTGACTGACGGAGCACATACTCATGGGTATTTCACACCTGAAGAAGCTACGCAAATGGCGAAAGCTCTAGACGTTCGGGTCTACACTATCGGCGTAGGTCGTCCGGGACGAATCAAAGTGGACAATGGCCCGAACCAGTTCGGACAACACACCTACTCCTATATGATGTCCCAATTCGACGAACCCCTTCTTCGCGAAATCGCCCAAACGACGAACGGAAAGTATTATCGTGCGGAGAATGAATCTACCTTGCGAGCGGTTTATGCGGATATCAACGAACTTGAAAAATCGGATATCGAAATCACCACCATAGAAAAATACAAGGAAGCTTTCCATACTTTCCTCCTCTGGGGATTTGGATTGTTACTGCTAGAATTTTTATTAAAATATACTATACTGAGGACGACACCATAGTGCATGTTTCAATTTGAAAATCCATATTACCTATTGGCATTGGTCGCCATCCCCATCCTTCTGGGGCTCTTTCTTTTTGGGCTTTCCTTACGGAAAAATGCCATTCAAAAATTAGGGGATGCGGCATTGGTAAAAAGGCTGATGCCCGAGTATTCCCGTTACCGGGAATGGGGCAAATTCTTATTTTTCACCATTGCCATCGCCTTTATTGCCGTAGCTTGGGCCAATCCGCAATGGGGAACAAAAAAAGAAACCGTCAAACGAAAAAGTACGGATGTATTCATAGCCATGGACATTTCGAATAGTATGGATGTTACCGACATCGCCCCTACCCGATTGGATCGGGCCAAGCGATTCGGACAACGCCTTATCGACCAGTTGTCAGGCGACCGTGTCGGTATTATCATCTTTGCGGGTAACGCACATATTCATTCGCCACTCACAACGGATTACAATACGGCGAAGATGCTTTTGGAAAGTGTCAATACCAAACAAATCCTCACACAAGGAACGGCGATAAAAAACGCCATCGACCTTGCAGAAATGTCCTATGACGAAGATGATGAACAACACAAAGCACTCATCATTATCTCAGATGGTGAAAATCATGACCAAGGAGCGGTAGAACGTGCCACACAAGCACTAGGAAACAATATATTGGTATTCACCGTAGGAGCGGGAACCAAGAATGGCGGCTACATTCCTCTTGATTTGAATGGATACAATGATTACAAAAGGGACAACACCGGCCAGCTCATCAAATCGAAACTCAATGAAGAAATGTTGAGTGAAATTTCCAAAGCAGGAGGTGGAGCCTACTACAATGTCGCCGCCGGCGAAGATCAAGTACTCGCCGTTCTAAAAGACCGCATCAGCCAAATAGAAAAAAAGGAATTCGAGGCCCGTATGTTTGAAGAACATGAAAGCTACTTTTGGATTTTCTTGATTCCGGCCATCTTGTTGCTCATCATCGAATTCGTCCTTTCTTACCGAAAAGGAAACATCCTTTCCGGTAAGGATTTCTTTTCAAGATAACCCCTTTGTATGACACAAGAAGAAATCAACGACATAGACAACGGCGACGACCGGCTTCGAAAATGGCGGCTCATACTCGGCAAGGAGGAACGACCCCAACAAGAGGAACAAGACGTCGAACTAACCGAAGAAGAACAAGGCATGGATCAAGTTCTAGAAGCCTTGTACGACCAAGAGCGGAAAGGAGGACTCGGCGGTTCTTCCCCGAACATCAATCGATGGCTGGGAGATATTAGAAAATACTTCGGGACGGAAATGGTACGCATCATGCAAAAAGATGCGATGGAGCGTCTCGGACTCGACCAACTCCTCTTAGAACCCGAGCTCCTCGAATCGGTCGAACCCGATGTCAACTTGGTGGGAACATTGCTCTCCCTCAACAAAACCATGCCCAACAAAACGAGGGAAACCGCTCGAATCGTCGTCCGGAAAGTGGTCGCCGAACTAGAAAAAAAATTGTCCAATCCGATGCGGGAAGCGATTGAAGGCGCCATCAATCGAAGCACTCATAATCGAAGACCCAAACTCAATGAAATGAACTGGCACCGGACCATCCGTGCCAATATGAAACATTACCAAGAAGAATACAAGACCATCATACCTGAACAACTGTGGGGCTACGGTAGAAAAGGGCAAGCCCTCAAACATGTTGTCCTCCTTGTAGATCAGTCGGGATCGATGGCTAGCTCCTTGGTATATGCAGGCGTCTTCGGTGCTGTCATGGCTTCTTTGAAATCCATCAAAACCAAAATGGTGGTCTTCGATACCGCTGTGGTTGATTTGACCGACCATCTTACCGACCCGGTCGAATTACTATTCGGTACGCAGTTAGGGGGAGGAACGGATATCAACAAAGCGCTAACCTATGCCGAGCAAATCATCTCTAATCCACAAGACACGATTCTGATACTCATCTCTGATTTGTTCGAAGGGGGAAATGAACATGAAATGCTAAAACGGGCGGCTCGTCTCAAAGCCAAAGGTGTCACTTTCGTCACCCTGCTGTCATTAAATGATGATGGTGCGCCGGCATATGACAAGGGGGTTGCAGAAAATTTCGCTTCCTTCGGCATTCCGTCCTTTGCTTGTACTCCGGAAGCATTTCCGGAATTAATGTCAGCCGCTTTGAAAAAAGAAAATATCGGTTCTTGGATGTCCAGAAATGGTATCATTGCAAAATAAGCGGACTATGCGACCACTGTATTGGTGTTTTTAACCATTCCCAAACCATTTTTTCCGGCGAAGTTCAGTATTTTGTTGTCTCCCTATCCATTTGAATACT
>JAHDCE010000068.1 GCA_020630045.1 Saprospiraceae bacterium
CTATAAACATTGAACCCCGATGGGGTTCTTTTTCTTATTGGTATCAGAATACTGATAGGCATTTTATATTTTTTTGTACTTTTTTCTTACCAAAAAAGCTAGGTTGAAAACCACGTTTCCTAAACTTTCAAAGTTTAGGAAACGGTATAACAAAGCCCGTTTGCCAGAATCACAAAGTATGAATGTTTTTCAGTGAAAAAATAAAACCAGCTTCTCAAAACGAATAAGTCAACTTGACACCACCAAAAACATTAAACGGCATACCGGGATAAAAATACCTAGGAGCGTTGCCACCAAAACTAGAGGCGTTAATTAAAATCATGGAGGCGTACTTTTTATTGAATACATTGTTCAGTCCTAAATATCCATGTATGTTCCAATCTTTGATTTGTTTTTCATAACCAAGACGGATATCTGATAAATTATAAGCATCGGAATATATGGAATTGTCATCCCTCATCGGCATGGCGTCCAAATACATAAAACTATATCTGGCATATAAACCCACATCCATTCTAAAATCAATATCAAAATTCAATTTATGCGGAGCAGTACCGGTTAATTCATTGCCAGAATAGTCTTCGTCTTCATCTATGAAATCAACGAATTTGAATCTGGAATATGCATATCCTATCCTTCCTCTTAATTGCATATTATTCTTGTTGTAGAACAACCCTTCCATGTCATATTCTATTCCGAAATGACCGGTTCGTCCGGCATTCCTTCCTACATATTGATCCGCACCGACTCGCTCGGCGACTAGCAGATTCCTTATGTCCATATAATACATGGAGAATTGATATTCCCAACCGCCAGGAACCGGCAACGCCCCCTTCGAACCCAATTCATAATTCCATCCGGTTTCCGGTTGTATATTGGGGTTGATTCCGCCTTCCGGCGTAAGGGTTTCTTCCAAGGACGGAGGACTGAAGCCATGTGCGGCTAATCCATATACTGATATTCCCAAATTATTAAATAAATAATGTACACCCACTCTAGGGGAAAAAATAGTATTAAAGCGATAATCTCCTGAATAATCAATACTATCCGGCGTATAAAAATCAGTCAATTGGTAGGCGGTCGTATTGACATTCAATCCGGTTTGGATTTTCAGGTTCCGAATCAATTTCCAATCCGCGTTCACATATAAATTGGCATAGTTTCTTAATTCAATATTATCACTCTGGATTTCGCCTAATGATCCGCTGTTTGTTTCATAAGTTTGCCAATCATATTTTTCATTAAAAAACTCTCCTCCTATCGTAATTTCAGAGACATCCCGATAGGTAATAAAATCCATAAATAAACTGGTTGAAAAACCGAGTGCCCTGGATGTTTCCGTAAGGATATTGAAAGGTCTGCTTTCGTAACTATCATAATAGGTTCCGAAAACGGAAGCGGTATGACTCAGGTTTCCATTAAAGTCATATTTATGTGAAATACCGGCATGCATTTTTTCATAATCTTCGAAGCCTTCTACCCTGCCCCAAACAAATGCGGCGTCACGAGGATTATCTGCAAAATTCGTACTGTCCAAACTACTTGGTATCTCCGCTTTTAAATCCATATAATTCACCAAGTAGGTCAATTTTCCTTTTTGGGAATAATCGAATCTTCCGGCGGTATTGAATGCGTGGCGCGTATATTCGTTATTGTCCCGATAACCGTCCGATCCGGTATAAGAATAATTGAGATTGATACTTTTATCCGAATCACCTAAGGTAAGGGCGTTGGTTGATTTCATTAGGCCATAATGTCCCATTGAAAAGTCGGTGGAAACTTCGTTATTCCGCTTGAGGTTATCACTATCCAGCACAATGGTTCCTCCTAATCCGGCTCCGTAATGTCCGGGCTGTGGCCCTTTGTAAATAGTGGCCGAAGAAAGCGTGGCGGGATCCAAATCTTCAATGGTCGTCTCTCCTACTCCGGATGTCAATGGAATATTGTCATAATAAGCCCTGAGTTTAGCGGTACTGAAAAGAGAACGGTTGCCGATACCTCGAATGGTGATGCGGTTGGTGTTGAAGGTTCCGGAATGCATCAGTACGCCGGGAACGGTATTGAGGGCTTGGGCAATGGAAACCGGATGGTGAAAATTCAAATCTTCACCATTGATCAATTCATAAGACTCATTGGATTTGATTTTTGATGACGTGACTACCGCTTCTCCAAGAATGGCATCCTTTCCGGGAATGGGTTCTAGTATGATTTCCACATTCTCGGTATTATCATAAATGTCCAAGAAGCCGTCATAGAATCCTAGGAACCTTGCTTGGAGGGTAACGGGTAAAGCCGGCACTTCCAGTTCAAAATAACCCTCGGAATTGGTTTCAGCGCTATTGGTTTCATCGTCTAACATCTGAACGGTAACGCCTTCAGTAGCCTCCTCTCCGACAAGGACTACTTTTCCGGTAATTGTTATTTGTCCAAAGGTTGAATTCCAATTTGCCAGCATAAAAATGCTTAATGATAAAATGAATGCTAATCTCATATTTTGTGATGATGATTTTAAATGACGACAATCAAAGATGTAACTGACCACTGTTATAAGTAATACCGAGCGGGGAATATTGTTACAGAATGTAAACGAATTTTAAATGAAAAATAATAAAAGTCCACATTATTCTAGCGGATTCAAAATTCGATGAGCAAATCTTCGAATCCGCCCCTATCCTTTAAGGTATTAACCGCATAAGCACTTTTGGAAAGCACGCCTTTTAAATCATATCCATATTTTATCAAAACATCTAGGGATTTCCTAGGAATCCTGTCCCAATAATATACCGGGATGATTTGGGGGTCGATTCCGTTCCTTAGTAAAACTTCTAATGTTTCATATGAAAAAGTGACTGCTGACAGCGATTGTTCTATTCTTGGAATCTGAGCAACATCACCTCCTTTTGCAATCCATTGTTCTATTGCAGTGGCATTATTTTTTTCGATATGATATTTGATGGGAATAAAATAAGGAGATACCTGAATACAACTATCCAAGAAATTCACGAAAGAAGGATTTATCAAATCAAATCGATTATTTATTTTGAGATGTACCGATTCGTTTTCGGGGTTTAGGAATAAGCAATTCCCTGATTGGGTTTCGGCTATTGGAAATAGGTCTAAATATTGATTTTCACTCATCGAAATACGTTGTATGATTTCAATGGGTGTAAAATATTTTTTGATGGAAATCCAGTTTTCTTTTTGAATGGAAAAATGGGAATATTGGTGTTCGAATCTAGGGCGATAAATGGTTGTTAAAAACAAACGGTAAGCATAAGGAACCGACTTACCAATGGCATTTTCGATACCGTCCACTTGTTCGTTTTTAATATTTTTTTCCTGAATGACGGTCGCGAATTTCCAGTCTAATATTTCCGGTAATACATGAGGCGACAAACTAGGTCTTATAGATTCAAAATAACCGGTTCGTATCAATTCATCATATTCATCCAATAATGACTTGGAGTTGTTTTCCCAGAGTTCAAATGATTGGGTTTCAAATTCATTTTGATGACCTTTCCGGAAATAAGTACGTTGTGAGTTTGAACCGAATTCAAAAAATTCTTGTCCTTTTTCAAAATATCTCCAATGGGTATGGTGTCCGGGAAAATCCGAGTATCCTACTCTCTTCCTTATTTCATATTCAGTCAATTTCCTAAGGAATGGATAAATCGAATTTTTCTGTTGATGCGTATTCCAACTAAAACGGATTAAATCGAATTTATTATTGATTGAGTTCTCGTGGGTGAAGGTACTGATTCCTATGAGGTGACCTCCGCATTCCATCCAATTTAAGGCGAACCAAGAGAAAAACATCTCGTTCAATTCGAGCAATTTTTGTCCATTTCTTTCCTCTTCAAGATAAATATCTAATTCTTCCGGATACTCAAAATTGTAGATTAATGGAACGGATGAACAATCGAGGTTGAAAATGATATCATCCCCGAATTGGTGAGGAATATCATTTTCTTTTTCATCAAATAAGTTGAGTCGGAATTCATAAGTATCCACACCATGAAAAAATTCAATTTGATGTATTGTACGATTGTTTCCATCGGCAATTAAACTTCCGTCTTTTATTCCATTTATTATTTTATTGAATAATTGTTTTAAAATCAGAGTGTGATTAGAAATACACTGTTTCCAATGTGCAATTTCAATGGTTTGGTAAGGGCTGTATTCCATACTCGAAATTTTATTTTTTAATTGCCAACTTAACTATATTCCAATAATTGTGTTCTAAAACGCCCTTGTCGTAAAAGCCTTTTTCTTTGATAAGCTTATGCATTTGGGGAAGGTTGTAGGAGGGCACTCCCATGAGCAGATGATGTTCGGAGTGATAGTTGACATGGTAAGGAGCGAAGAGTATTTTTTCGAAAAAATTGGCGTAGGTCGTTCTAGTGTTTTTATATGGATTTTTTGAATCTTCGACAACACAATGTTCCGCCATAGAGCGGATACGTAAAGAGAATTGAAATGTGGTAAAATAGGCACCAACCCAAAGTAAATATAACCAAGGATTTCCCAACAAATAGAATATGGCGAACATGACAATATTCGTCACCACCGGTCCGGCTAGATTTGTATATATTAATTTAAAATATCGTCTCCAGGTTCTTTCTTTCCTATTGGCTTTAACGACTTCTCCCCCTAGGCTATATTCTAAATATCCGATATTCATCAGCATAAAAGCAATGAAAACTTTGATACCGGTAATTCCGGTCAAGTCCCGTAAAATCTTACGGAACATACTTTTTCTGCTGGTCGGATATCCTCGAGTTAAAAGTAAATCGGGATCTTCTTCCAGTCCGGTATTCATATGATGTGTCATATGATACCCTCGATAATTATTGGTATTTTGTAAGATGGGAAACGCTCCGAAGAATTGGCCTATGTATTGATTTAATTTTTGATTTTTAAATATCGAATTGTGGCTGGCGTCATGCATTAGAATGGCACATGCCAATTGTTTTCCTCCTAGGATAAACAAGGAAATGACAATCGTAAAAATATTGGGATAAAAATGAACAATTGCAAAAGCGAATATGATCCATAGCCAATGAGCGAGAATTCCCGCAAAGGCTTTTACATCATTTTTTTGCATGAGCATTTTACGCTCTTCGACCGTTAGATATTTATGTGCCGGTACAATGTTCATATTCCTAATCAGATCAATTTTGAAATATTGAACTTAAAGATAGTTCCTCCGGATGGGTTATCTTCTAGCCATATTTTACCCTTGTGCAACATAACCACTCTTTTGCAAATTGACAATCCGATTCCGGACCCTTCATATTGCGCTTTGGCTAACCGTTTAAACGGTTCAAATATTTTCAATATGCTTTCTTCGTCAATTCCAATTCCATTATCCTGAATGGAGAATTGCCAGAATTCTTCCGATTCTTGGCAGGTACAAATAATTTCAGGTGGATTCGAATCATTGAATTTTATACCGTTATGTATGAGGTTGTAAAATACAATTCCGATAAGTTCAGGAAAGCATCGGATTTTCTTTTTGGGAAAATCTATAACCACGTTAGCTGATTTCTCTTTTATGATAGGAGACAAATCATATAATTTAGCACCTACCAATTCATTCAGGTCAATTTCCTTCGCGACCAATTCTTGGGCGCCTGTGCGGGCATAGGTCAAAATATCTTCTACCAAATTATTCATACGCTGTCCTGAACTTATGATAAAATTCAGGTATTCATCAGACTCATCATCCAAGTTTTTTCCTTGGTGTTCTTGTAACAATTGAGCGAAACTGACGATGGATCGAATAGGCGTTTTCAAATCATGGGAAGCGGCGTAAGTGAATTTTTCTAAGTCATAATTCGCTATTTCCAAATCCTTTTTGGATTTCTCCAATTGCAAATTGTATTCTACCAGGGCTTTGTTTTTTTCATCGATTTGGACTTCCATTTTCTTAAACTCGGTGATGTCGAAATACCATCCTAAAATACCGACGACTTGTCCGTCCTTGCCATATAGGGGCATTTTTGAAGTAGACAACCAGCTTAAGCTTCCATCTTTTTGAGTTTGGGGTTCTTCGAAATTCAATTGTGAAGTACCGGATGCCATTACTTCTGCATCAATTTTTCTAAAAAAATCGGCTTCTTCCCGGCTCCAAGGCATGTCATAATCCGTTTTCCCGATTAATTCTTCGGGAGATTCAAAACCGGCAGATTGTGCAAAGTTATTGTTGCAACCTAAATAAGTCGAATTCCTGTCCTTCCAAAAAATAAATTGAGGGACGTTATTGATAAATAGTTTAAGGACTTGTTCTTCTATAGACATAACCAAAATTGAATGTTAGGAGAGAATTATCGTCTACGTGGGATTAAGATAAGTAATCTATTTCACAAAGTCCTCATCCGAATTTTAGTAAATAAATCCCAGACGACGATTCCGGTTGCCACCGATACATTTAATGAGTGTTTGGTACCGAATTGTGGGATTTCCAAACAAGTATCCAAGAGGGGCAATACTTCGTTTGAAATTCCTTTTACTTCGTTTCCCAAAACGACTGCATATTTTTGACCCCGGTCGGGTTGATAAGATTCTAAAGAGACACTTTGATCCGTTTGTTCAAGCCCTAGAACGGTATAGCCTTGTTCTTTGAGGGAGTTCAATGCATTTTGAGTGGATTCAAAATACTCCCATGCAACGGATTCGGATGCTCCGATTGCGGTTTTAAGAATTTCCCGATGTGGTGGTTTTGCGGTGATTCCGCAAAGGCAGAGTTTTTCCAAAGCGAAGGCGTCGGCGGTTCTAAATGCCGAACCTACATTGAGTCCGCTCCTAATATTGTCCAGTACGAGGACAATCGGATTTTTTTCTTGTTGCCTGAAAATTTCGGGTGTGACCCGATTCAATTCTCGAAGTGAAAGTTTCCTCATCATTTGATGATTGTAGTTCACCGCAATGATACGAAATCGAAGAAGGTTTATTTGTTTATCCGTTGCTTTTTTTGCCCCAAGGGTCTTTGTCGATTTTTTGGATAATGACCTCCACTCTCCTACTCAATCTCCTTTCTTCTTCGGTTGTTCCTCCTTGTGCACCTCTTCCTTCTTGCCGGACGTCTTTGATGTCGACTCCTAGGGATTTAAGATGGTTTGCTACAGCTTGGGCCCTTTTATCGCTAAGCATTTTATTGTAGTCGGCATTGCCGCTGCTATCTGCATATCCTACTACTTCGACTTCCCATTCATTGGACTTGACTAGCATTTGGGACAAATCTTCTAACTTCATTCTTGCCACGCGGTCGAGATCGGAAGAGTTGATGTCAAAATACAGGTTCATGGTTCTTTCCGACGGCTCTAGGAACTTGTGTTCTTTTACAACTTTCGGTTCCGGAGCTTGAGCGATCTTATCCTTTATCGGAATCATTTGAATGATGGCCGCTGTTGGCTCCTCCGTTGTTGCCTCGGGTATGAAGATGGCGGACATGAAATCTTCATATCCATCTATTTCTACATGGAATGTGTATGCCTTATTCGCATTTAAACAAGTAAAAAACCTTCCTTGGGCATCGGTGGTAATTTCGTATTTCTCCCCTGTCCGATAGATTTTAAATTCGCTTGGTAACGGTCGATTTGTACTATCGTCAATGACTACGCCATCGATGTATACCACTTTTGACGGGCGGTACTCCTTGGGCAGTTCGAACTTGTAAATATCCAAGCCACCATAACCGCCAAATCTGGCAGAAGCAAAGTAAGCAGTTTTACCATCCGCCATGATATGGATGCCTAATTCTTTGGCTTGAGAATTCATGGGATAGCCTAGGTTTTCGGCAGGAGTCCATTCTTCATTTTTGAAGCGGCTGATAAATAGGTCTCCGTCTCCTTGACCACCATGTCCGTTAGAAGTGAAATAGAGTGTTTTCTTATCGGATGCGATGTAGGGCGCTTCTTCATCAAATGGAGTATTGATAGAAGGGCCTAAGTTTTCGGGAGCCGCCCAAGTTCCATCTTCCAATTTGTAACTTTTGTAAATATCCGCCCCCCCTAGTCCGCCTTCTCGGCTTGAGCTGAAATAGATGACATCTCCTTGGCAAGAAACACAAGGTTGGGAATCCCAATGATCGGAATTAAGACCCTCAAGATGGATGATTTCTTCTACATCACCTACCCAATCCACTTTGGCTTGATAAAGATCACAACCGCCCTCCGAATCAGGTCTTTTGGAACCCGCAAAAAAGAATGAACGACCACTTGTCGCATACCTCGCCATTCCTTCATTTTCCCGAGTATTTACCTTTCCATCAAAGGAGCGTACTTTGCTCCATTCTCCTTGGTCGTCTTTAGTGGCGGTGAGTATATTTTCGTTTTGTCCTCGACGATCTCTTGTAAAAACCAATTTTCCCGTAAGGGTTTCAATGGTGGGAAGATAATCATTGTGTTGAGAGTTGACGGCTCCTCCAATGTTTTCGGGAAGTGCGGACGTAGTGCCTTTTTCAATGTTTTCAAGAATAAAGCGACAATTTTCTTTTCTGATTTCGAGAAAACGATCATAGTCTTTTTCTAATCCCGATTCTTTCTTTTTGTTGGTATACCGCTCTTCTTTCATTTTTTCGTAAGTTTCGAAATAGTAGAGCGCTTGACTTATGGTACCTGCTTGGAAATAGCTTTCTCCGCATTCAAAATATGCTGCTCTGGATAATTTTCCATCCAAATCGAAAGAAGCCTCGAAAGCTTCGGCAGCTTCTAGGAATTGATCCAACTCCATCAAAACCCTGCCTAATTCGCGGTAAGCGACTGCAAAATCATCTTTGAGCTTGATGGTATATTCCAATTGTTTTCTCGCCTGCTTGAAATGCCCTCTATTGACGAATGTCTGGGCGATTTGAAGGGATTCTCTTGCATTTTGGGTTTCGACTAAATCTACCCGATCCTGTGCAAAGGAAGCGGTGAACATAAAAAATGTTACTAGTAGTAAAAAGAGTCCCTTATTGTTATTTTCAAATTGATGCATGTGATTCATGACCATTTTGTTTAATTCCGTTTATCAACCGAATTTGCTTTTCGCAATTCGATGAATAATTCACTTCCCATTCGAGGTTTTATCGAGTTTTCGCAATCTTTCATATGAAGGACTTCAAAATGTGTTCCGAACAACTCAAGATATTCCTCTTTGCTTCCACCGAAAGGTGGACCGGGTCTGTCAAATTCGATTCCGAAAAGGATACCGACAAGTATTCCTTTTGGTTTCAACAAATGAAACATTTGTCGGACGTATGCTTTTCTTTGGTCAGGAGATAATGCGCAAAAAAAGGTTTGCTCGACTATATAATCGTACTTTTCATCCAAGGAAAAAAAATCTTCACAAACCAATTGTTTTTTAGGGAAATCCGGATATTTCTCAGCGAAAGTTTGCAATGGGGCTTCTGCCCAATCGCAAACGACTACATTCTTAAAACCGAGTTGGAATAAATACGCTGCTTCGTGTGCATTCCCTGCTCCCGGAATTAAAATCCGGGCGTTTTTGTCTGATATTTTTTCAAAATATTCGGAAAGGGGTTTCGTGGCCTGTCCGGCATCCCAAGGGATATTACCTTCTAGGTAACGATTGTTCCAGTATTTAGCGTTTAGGTTCATTCATCGCTTTGTTTAACTTGTTTTGCAAATGTCGGTTATATTTCAACATCTTTGTGATAAGAATATGTTATTTCTTATCCAATTTTATAAAAATCCAACCAGTTTCTAAAAAGTAAATCTTATGTCCAGATGGATGTCATTTGATTATGGAACCAAACATACGGGAATCGCGGTGACGGATCCTTTGAAACTCATCGCATCTGCTTTGGATACTGTCCATACACAGGATTTGTTCGATTTTATTTCTAAATATCTGGAACAGGAATCAGTGGAACGTTTTGTTGTCGGTGAACCATTGCATCCGGACGGGCAACCCATACAGCCCATATATGGTCACGTACTAGGATTCAAACGGAAGTTGGCCAAATTGTATCCGGATATAGAAGTCGTTTTCCAAGATGAAAGCCATTCGAGTATTGAGGCTCGGGAAATCATCCAAATGAGTGGAGGAAAAAAGAAGTTGAAGGACAAACATTATATTGACCAAGTGAGTGCCGCCTTGATTTTGCAACAGCATATGGAAAAGGAAGGGATTTAATACTCCGTGTAAAAACTTCTTTAAATCAAGAATGGGAGGCAAGTGTTCTTTTTTGCGAAAAACAAAATGACATTGCCTAAATTCTTTCCCCGCTTCATTTCGGGTATATACTTGAAATGAATACCTTTGCCAACCTAAATTTCGGAAAATGATAATGCCAATATTTGCCTTGGGGCAACCGGTTTTGAGAAAAGAAACATTCGATATAGATGAGAAGTACCCGGACTTACAACAACTCATCGAAAATATGTGGGAGACCATGTATCATGCACAAGGTGTAGGATTAGCCGCTCCACAAGTCGGTTTGGATATCCGGATGTTTTTGGTGGACACCCAACAAACCAAAGATGAAGATAATGATGATGGCAAGGGCATAAAGCAAGTGTTCATTAATGCTACGATGCTTGAGGAGGAAGGTAAGCAGTGGGCTTATGAAGAAGGCTGTTTAAGTATACCGGAAGTCAGGGCGGATGTCCTTCGTAAACCGAATATAAAAATTGAATATTACGACGAGCATTTCAAGAAGCATGTCAAGGAATTCGACGGTATTGAGGCGCGGGTTATCCAGCATGAATATGACCATGTGGACGGTGTCCTATTCATCGACTATGTAAAGCCCTTGAAAAAGCGATTGATCAAGAGGAAGCTTGACCGAATCAGAGCCGGAAACATCGTTCCGGAATACCGGATGAAATTTGCTCCGAAGAAGCGATAACACTTTTACTTTCTTCCGAAATCAGCAGGGATTTCACCCCATTCTTCAGTGTTCCACTTAACGAGTTCGGTGGGATATGTATTTGATTTCAACCATTTTTCCGCACGTTCGACCAATGCGAAAAGCGGAGCGTTTTCCCTTGTTCTCGCCAGTTTGGTATTACACTTTTTCTTGGTCACCCATCCCATTGCAATTTTGGAATCCGTATAAATGACGGTTCGTTCATCGCCTATTTTTTTGAGATATGCGATACCATGAACCAATGCCAAGAATTCCCCGACATTATTGGTTCCCTTTTTGAAAGGGCCTTGATGAAAGATGAGATCTCCCGTTTCGGTCACGACACCCCTGTATTCCATTTTTCCGGGATTGCCGCTGCAAGCGGCATCCACGGCAATAGAATCCATGTTGATTTCGGGAATGCTATGGATGCTGCGATTGGGGGTCGATTTCTTACCACCTCCTTGTTGGATGTAATCTTTGTAGCTTCCGTTATATGCCTCTTCCGCCGCTTCTTTGGAAGTAAAAGACTTGTATTTGGCCCCCGGATATCCCTTGGTTGCTTCCAAGCATTCGGGCCAATTGTCAAAGACTCCTATCGTGTTGCCTTCCCAGACAACGTACCATTTCTTTTTTTTCGCCATTATGGATTTCTTATCATTTAAGTCCCCGTCCAAAAGTAATCATATCGTCCATGCGGCGGATTTTCGCAGTAGGCTGCGT
>JAHDCE010000069.1 GCA_020630045.1 Saprospiraceae bacterium
CGAGCATGATTGATTAAATCGACTGTTTCTTCCCTCGTAATTTGGCGCCGCATCCGGTGAAGGACATCATTATTGGCGTGTTGGAGTGGAATGTCGAGGTAGTTACATACCTCTTTATTGCGTTTCATGGAATCAAAAACCTCAAGTGGGAATTTGCTTGGATATGCGTAATGAAGCCGAATCCATTCGATTCCATCTACATCTGCCAATGCATCCAATAGTTCAGGCAAGGCCCGTTTCTTATATAGGTCAAGACCGTAGTAAGTCAATTCTTGGGCGATGAGCATAAGTTCCTTTACTCCTGTCCTAGCTAGATTTTCCGCTTGTTTGACCAAGGATTCTATGGGTTGGGAAATGTGTTTGCCCCGCATGAGCGGAATGGCACAAAATGCACAAGTCCGATTGCAGCCTTCGGATATTTTGAGATAGGCGTAATGTTGAGGAGTTGTAATCCATCGTTCGCCAATGAGTTCATGCTTATAATCGGCATTGAGTTTTGCTAGGAGACCCGGCAATTCCAAAGTGCCAAAATAGGCGTCCACTTCGGGGATTTCTTCTTCTAGGTCGTCCTTGTATCTTTGGGACAAACAACCGGTGACGTAGAGTTTTTCGATGCCTCCCTTTTTCTTGACATCGGCATATTGAAGAATCGTGTTGACGGATTCTTCTTTGGCCAAATCGATAAATCCGCAAGTATTGACAATCACGACATCGGCGTCTTCTCCATTTTCATCGTGGGAAACTTCGAAATCATTGCCCTTGAGTTGGGTAATCAGGTTCTCGGAATCCACTAGATTCTTACTACAACCCAAGGTGATGACATTCACCTTTTCTCTTTTCAGTGTCTTGGTTTTCATTGGGGCAAAGATAGGGAATGAAATTCTAATTGGAATGTATATGTTCCGGTATCATCTGAATGGTGCTTTTGAGGTGCTGGCTACTAGGAATCCCAAAGTGGTTCACCGTTGGAATCGGTGGTTAAAGTATCACTCATAAAATCGAAAAAAGGCCTCATTGCCTTGAAGTTTTTAACGACTCTTCCTAGGAACTCGGGGGATGTCACTTCCTTTTCGGTGAACGGCTCGGATACTAAAAACTGCTTGTAACGGAGTAAGTCGATTGCCGGGTGATCTCTATCATATCCTTTCGGAGCTGTTTTTAGTTGGTCGCCTTGGAGTGTTCCGAAGTGTTCCTTGAATTTTTTAGCGTTCAATATTTTTCTGAATCGGTCGGGGTCGGCTGCCAATTCGTATCTGATTCTTGCGAGATCTTCTTTATTGGGGCTCCAAAATCCACCTCCGACGAAATAGTGGCCGGGTTGTAAATGGAAATAGTAGCCGCCACGAAGCCATTTGGTCGCCCTTTCCACATATGCGCTCATGAAGTCCTTGTAGGGTGTTTTGTCCTTGGAGAACCGAACATCTCTATAGATTCGATAAACTTTGATTTTTTCGATGTTATCGTGTTTTTGCATTTCGGCGACTAGGGCATCTCCGAAGGCTTCTACATCGGCCTTTGCTTCCAGGTATCTTTCTTTATTTTCCGCGAACCAATCCCTGTTGTTGTTTTTGGTGATGTCTTTAATGAATTTTATGGTCTTGGTGGAGATGCCGGCTTTTTTCATTTTGATATTTTCTTGTGAAATTATGATTTTTTTGAAAAAGAAAAACCCGTAGATCATCAAAATGGTCTACGGGTTTTTTCATAAAAAAATAAACTAGGAATTATTCTTCTCCAAGTAATTTCTTGTACTTGGCGATACCTGCTTGATCATTGTTGTAAGCGGCGATTTGCATCATTGCTTTCAAGGCACCTCTGTGCTCTGCGTCAATCTGCAAAGTTTGCTCAAAGTGTGGCTTGGCTTTCGCCATCATTCCTTTTTGAGTTTCTTTCAGTTCTTCCCACTTTTTGATACCGGCAGAAGACATGTCGTCATCATATTTCTTGATTTCTTCGTTCATGAAAACGGCTTTGTTGAAAATCAAGGCACCGATATTGAAAGGTGCGTCAGAGAAAGTCGGATCCATTTTGAACGTTTTTTCATAAAACTCGACAGATTTGCCGAAGTTTTTTTCCGCGTCAGCGGTTCGGCCTTCTTTCTGAGCGGTTTGATACAACTGATCATAAACCGATCCAAGGGCGAAATGTAGAGAAACATTTTCGGGTTCCGCAGCGATGGCTTTTTCCAAGTGTCCTTCCAATTTGGCATACTCGCCATTTTTCAAATAGTGGTTGATTTCGGCGAATAAGAATGCTTTAAGAGCATCCGGTTCGTCACCACAGTTTTCTTTTCCTTTCGCAAGGATCCCCATTGCTTTATCAGGATCCGAATCGATGTAAGCATTAAAGACTTCTTGGTAAGGTAGTGGTTTGTTGAAGTTTGCTTCAACTAAGCTTTCGAAAATCGGCAATGCCTTATCCGTTTGCTTGGATTGGTATGCAGCCAAACCTGCATAATACTGAGTCAAGGTCAAGTCTTCCGGATTAGAGAAAATACTCTTGTTTCCGTTTGATTTCAACAAAGAATTACAACCAATTAAGGCATTGAATGAATCGAAAGCACCCGCAAAATCACCATTGTTGTAATTGAACAATCCTACATTGTTCAGATTGGTCGCCAATCCGGTAAGTCCTTTGATAGAAGCTTTAAATCCTTTGTCCTTGGCATTGCCACTGGCGAGTTCCAATGCCTTTGAGAAGGCTTCTAGAGCTTTGCCTCCTGCCAGGTTGTCAACAACCTCGTACTTGTCTCCTGATACCAAAGCTTTGTTGATTCCTTCAAAGTCCTTATCGACAAGTTTAGCTAAGATTTCACCTTTGACAGACCAAGCTTCAGCCATTGAAGCGGTGGTTCCGTCTTCTAGAGCTTTGTCAATTAGAGAAAGGGCTTCAGCGTGCTTGTTGGCGTTCATCGCCTTTTTAGCTTCCTTTACGGATTTGGGTAATTTCTGGGCAAACAAACTTGCAGCAACGAAAAGCATACAAGTAAAAGTCAAGACAATCTTCTTCATTTTAATGAAATTGATTTAGAAATAGATAAAGTAAAAGTTGTTGTTTGGGAATCGGTTTGTCCATCGACAGGGTGTAAAAATAAGATATTGCTATCAATTCTCAATCCCTATGATTTCTAAAGCCCGAATATCGGGCAATAAAAAGAGGCAAACCGTTAAGGAATTTGCAAAAACAGGGTCAACCCTATTAAAAATTCGCTAATTCGACGGTTTGCCTCAAGGAACATCCTATGAAATCAACATTTCATTGTTTCAAATCATGGATTATTCTTCAGTATCGTTTGTTTCTTCGACAGTGTTTTCTCCTTCTTCCAATTCCTCTTCCTGATCGGAACCGGATACCAAGGCCAAATCTGCGATTTCATCATCTTTATTCAACTTGATTACCCGAACACCTTGTGTTGCACGTCCCAATACCGGAAGATCGGATACTCGAACTCGAATGGTTAACCCGGATTTATTGATAATAACTGCATCCTCTTCTCCATCCACTGCTTTTATACCGACAAGTTTACCGGTTTTCTCAGTGACTTGTAAGGTTTTTATTCCTGAGCCACCACGACCTTGTTCCCTGTATTCTTCCATTTTGGTCCTTTTACCATTTCCTTTTGCGGAAAGCACCATGATGGAATGGGTTTCTTGTTGTTCTGGTGTAACGGTTAATAAACCAATAATTTCATCATCTTCTCCTTTCAATTTCATTCCACGGACTCCGGCAGCCGACCTACCCATCGAGCGAACGTCTTTTTCGGGGAATCTGATGGAATTTCCATTTCTGGAGCCAAGGAAAACATTATCATTGCCCGAAGTCAATTTTACTTCTAGGAGTTGATCCCCCTCATTGATGGTGATGGCATTGATACCATTTACCCTAGGACGTGAGAATGCTTCTACCAAGGTCTTTTTGATAATTCCTTTCTTGGTACAGAAAAGGATGAAGTTATTATTGAGGAATTCCTCGTCCTTCAGATCCTTGATTTTGATGTAAGCTTTGACTTTGTCTTCCTTGGGAATGGAAAGTATATTCTGAATGACTCTTCCGGAACCTGTTTTGTTTCCGTCAGGAATTTCAAATACACGAAGCCAATAGCATCTTCCTGCCTCGGTAAAGAGAAGAAGGTAGTTATGTGTTTCGGCGGAGAAAATATGCTCAACGAAGTCCTTATCACGAGTTTTGGCGCCTTTAGCACCTTTACCCCCGCGACTTTGCGTTCTGAATTCGTCGGACTTTGTCCTTTTGATGTATCCTGCATGAGAAATGGTAATAACCACCTCTTCGTTCGGAATCATGTCCTCTATTCGGATATTACCACCGGCATAATTGATTTCGGTTCTACGCTCATCTCCGAATCGGTCTTTCACCTCATCCAGTTCATCTTTGATGATTCCTCTTTGGATTCCTTCATCAGCCAATATTTCTTTCAATCGTTTGATGATGGCCATGATTTCTTCGTATTCAGCCTTGATCTTGTCGCGCTCGAGACCGGTTAATTTTTGAAGTCGCATGTCTAGGATGGCCTTCGCTTGGATTTCTGAAAGGCCGAATCTTTCCATAAGCCCGGTTCTGGCTTCATCCGGTGTCCTACTTGCACGGATAAGTGCGATGACCTCATCCAAGTTGTCAATGGCAATCATCAAACCTTCGAGGATATGTGCCCGCTCTTCTGCTTTTTTGAGTTCGTACTTTGTTCGACGGACTACGACCTCTAATCTAAACTTAATGAATTCCTCAATGATTTGCTTGAGGTTAAGTAGCATTGGTCTTCCGTTTACCAATGCGATGTTATTTACTCCATAGGAGGTTTGAAGAGCCGTATATTTATACAATTTACTAAGGACGACATTTGCCATGGCATCCCTTTTGACTTCAACAACAATCCGAAGCCCTTTTCTATCGGACTCATCCCTTACGTCAGAAATTCCTTCTATTTTTTTGTCGTTCACCAACTCGGCGATTTTTGCCACAAGCATGGCTTTATTGACTTGGTAAGGGATTTCGGAAACGATAATTCTTTCACGGTTATTCACCTCTTGAATCTCAGCAACTCCACGCACAACTACTCGACCACGACCGGTTTCTAATCCTTCCTTGACACCGTCGTAACCGTATATTACTCCACCTGTCGGAAAATCAGGGCCTTTGACATGTTGCATCAATTCCTCCATCGTAATGTCGGGATTGTCGATAGCCGCCTTAGTACCGTCAATCACCTCAGAAAGATTGTGTGGTAACATGTTGGTCGCCATACCAACAGCGATACCTGATGCTCCATTCACCAATAAATTTGGAAATCTGGCCGGTAGAACGGTCGGTTCTTTGAGCGTATCGTCAAAATTAAGTGCAAAATCGACGGTATCTTTATCCAAATCCGAAAGGATTTCATCGGCGATTCGCTGCAACCTCGCTTCTGTATAACGCATGGCGGCAGGGCTATCGCCATCCATTGAACCAAAGTTTCCTTGTCCGTCCACCAAGGGATATCTAAGGGACCAAGGTTGTGCCATCCGAACCATCGTATCATAGACTGAAGAATCTCCATGTGGGTGATATTTACCTAACACCTCTCCTACTATACGGGCGGATTTTTTATGAGCTTTATTGTAGGAAAGCCCAAGTCCGGACATTCCAAAAAGTACCCTTCTGTGTACGGGTTTCAATCCATCCCTGACATCAGGTAAAGCACGTGAGACGATGACAGACATTGAATAATCAATGTAAGCCGACTTCATTTCTTCTTCTAAGCTGATGGGAATAATCCTAGGAGCAGCCATTCATTCAATTTTGGTGATAAATATTGTCGGGAATAAAAAGGGAGGAATCCCTTCCCTTACAATTTCCCTCCGTTCGTTTTAAATGCGTACAAAGGTACGTTTTTCCGGGCTTAATCCTATGTGAAATCCACAAAATTCGACGTATTCAAACAGCTTTTTTAAAAATATTTGTGTTATATAATTAATGTCGGCCTCGATGCGCCGAATATTATGTAACTTTGCTTAGTTTTTTTGTTATTCCATAAGAGAAATGGAAAATCCCAAACACCATCCAAATTATTGATAAAAGCTCTTTAATACACAGTGTATTAAATCAGGGGTTAAAAAATTACTCATTCAAAACATGAAGATGAAAAAAGCGATAATTTTTCTGTCTTTTTTGACACTTCCATTTTTAGGCCAATCCCAACATTTTGAATTGGGGATATTAGCAGGTGCATCCAATTATATGGGAGATTTAGCACCTTCGAACTTCTGGACCAGTTTTGGTGAAACCCATGCATCCGTAGGTGTTTTCGGTCGTTACAATATTAACAACTGGGTAGCGGTGAAGGGAAACTTCCAATACGGAAGGATATCCGCTCATGACTCTAATTCGAAAGATATTGGTCGATTAAGGAGGAACTTAAGTTTTCAATCCGATATCATGGAGTTCGGTATTCAAGGAGAAATCAATATTCTCGGGTATCAGCCATATAATTTAGAACGTGTGATTTCTCCCTACGTTTTTGTGGGTATAGCCATGTTCAAGTTTAATCCGAAAGCAGAATATCAGAATGAGTGGTATGATTTACAACCTCTCGGTACAGAGGGACAGGGACAAAATGGCGTTGCCAAATACTCCTTGACCCAATTCGCCGTTCCTGTTGGATTCGGACTTAAATACGCCATTAATGATATGTGGAACATTGGTCTAGAATTCGGGATGAGAAAAACATTTACGGATTACTTGGATGATGTGAGCGGAAATTATCCCGATTTGTCGACACTGGACGGAATCGCGGCGGAGTTGTCTTGGCGTGGAGACGAGTACGACCCTGATGCCAATCCTCCTTCAACGGATTGGGTGCGTGGAGATTCTGGCGACAAAGACTGGTACCTTATTGGCGGTGTATTTATTTCCTATAATTTCTTAGATAACGGATTGGTAGGAAGCCGCGGAAGATCAAGGAGAAAAAGTGGTTGTCCAACATTTTAATTCGGTTCAAAGCCTAATTCAACTTACAAACGGGAGTGGTGAATACCACTCCCGTTTGTATTTCCAGCAATGGAAAACACAATTTTAGCTGCCATTGAAGAGGGGCTTTCTTCCATTAAAAGCAATTTTTCCAATTCTTGATATCCTTTCCGAATTTCTTCTCTTCTATTCGGCATTAAAATCTCATTCAGCTCATTTTTCACTCGTTCTATATTGAAATCATCTTGAATCAATTCGGTTATTAATGGTTTGTCTAGAATGAGGTTGACGAGAGAAATGTATTTGATGTCCACAAGTTGTTTTCCAATCCAATACGAAACCTGACTTCCCTTGTAACAAACCACTTGTGGTACTTTGAAAATTCCTGTTTCTAAGGTGGCTGTTCCGGATGTAACGAGTGCAGCATGGGCAATGGAAAGTAATTCGTAGGTTTTTCCTTGGATAATTTCCACGTCTTTGTTTTTTATGATTGCATGATAAAAATCCGGTGGAACTGAAGGAGCTCCTGCAATTATGAACTTATACTTCGGAAAAGATTCTGAAACTTGAAGCATTACCGGAAGCATTTTCTTTATTTCTTGCTTTCTACTTCCGGGTAATAAGGCGATGATTTCTTTTTTGCTTTTGCGTGTTTTTTGTTGTTTTTCATTAAAAAAATCGAACTCATCCAGCAGTGGATGACCGACATAATTTACTTGATACCCATACTTTTGATAAAATGCTTTTTCGAAAGGAAGGATGGTCAATACCGCTGAGGTAGATTTCACGATTTTGTGCACCCTACCCGCTTTCCAGGCCCATACTTGTGGCGAAATGTAATAAATAGCTTTAAAGCCATTTTTTTTTGCCCATTCCGCAATTCTTATATTGAATCCAGGGTAGTCTATTAGTACAATAACATCGGGAGAAAAATGAGCAATATCTTTTTTGCAAAAGGAGAGGTTTCCAAGTATGGTTCTAAGGTTCATGACTACCTCGATGAATCCCATAAATGCTAGATCTTTAATGTGTTTGACGGGTTCGCCTCCTTGGTTTTGCATTTTATCTCCCCCCCAATACCTGAATCGTGCATCAGGATCCAAACTCTTGATTTCCTTCATCAAATTGGCTCCATGCATATCACCAGAAGCCTCTCCCGCGATTATATAATATTTCATTTAGAGGAAGGCGAAAACATTGAAGTAGAAAGCCCAAGCGAACAACATCACTAAAGTCGTGACTCCACATCCCCTGAGCATATTATCCAAATATTTCGCCCTAGCGATTTGAAAAGGAATCAAATTGAAACAAACGGATAACAGCACCCGTGTTTTTAAGGAGAATTGAAATATTTCACCAAATCTATCCCTTACATCTGCTAGAGATAAAATTCCGTTGATTCCTAACCAAAGGGCGAAACCGACTATGGGGACTGACAATCCGACCAACAACCCGAATAAGAAAGTATCTCGCTCCATTATATTTCAATTTTTTCGATCATTCGTAATCCGCTGTCGAGGGCTTTGTAATCTGTTAAATCGTATTGGGCGGGAACGACGCTTGCAAAACCATTCTGTAAGGCGTGGACATCAGTACCTTCCACCTCATCACCGCTTTGAAAATGTCCGGTCAACCAATAATATTTACGTCCCCTGGGATCTTCATTGATTTTGAAATCTTCAACCCATCTGGCTTCGGCTTGTCGGCATAATTTGATTCCCTTTATTTTTCCTTTCGGAAAATTGACATTGAGCAATTTTCCATGTTCAAGCCCGGTATCTAATCCATATTTGATAATAGATTCCACAAAAGGCATACAAGAAGAGAAATCCGCTTTAAAAGAAAAGTCGTCAAGGGAAAAACCAATAGAGGGAATTCCTTCCATAGCGGCTTCCATAGCGGCAGACATCGTCCCTGAGTATATGATATTTATTGCACTGTTTAAACCATGATTAATCCCTGAAAGACAAATGTCCGGCACCCTATCTTTGAGCACGATTTTTCTAGCGATTTTGACACAGTCAACGGGTGTTCCTGAGCATTCGAATGACTCTACTCCATCAAATACATCCACTTTTCGGATATGGATGGGGTCATAAATGGAAATACTATGGCCCTTGGCGGATTGGGGTGAATCAGGAGCGACTACTACCACTTCACCAAATGATCGGGCGGCATAAACGAGGTGTTTGATTCCCGGAGAAACGATTCCGTCATCGTTTGTTACTAATATCAGTGGTTTCATCTGTTTATTTTTAATGGCATCAATGGTCAGATGGAATGTTCATGATTAAATAATCATTTGTGGTTAATGATGATTTAATTAAGGATGTCTTAGATGGACAAAGGTAAAAAATAGGTGGTTCGCTTGATAACATTCAGCAACAAATCATGGGTTCCAGTCATTTGCGAAGTGGATTATTTCATGGAAAAATTCCTTGAAATAATCACTGTAGATTTCTTCATTTTTTTCTAAGTCATCGACGGCGAATTCAAAGGAAGAATCAAATTTCGCCCTTTCTTTCACCCGCAAAAAAGTTTTGTTCAAATGATCTTTGTCGCCATATGACCGTAGCCAATTGTGGTTAACCATCATCATAATTTTTTCCGACCATCGATTCGGAATCCAAGACCGGTGATTTTTTATGTTTTGATAAGCGGAAGATGAAAAGGTGTCAATGGGAGTTTCTGAATAATCATTCCAATATTTTGAAAGGAAATAATCACAAAGGATATCAGAAACAACCGGAGAATATTTTTGATGGATCGGCCGCAATTTTTCATTCCAACTTTTTACTACAATATGATTGTCAGTAAAATGATCGATTGCCCGATGCATGAAGACCCCCTGCCGAATACCTTCGGGTAGCCGCTCCAAGTCGGACTTTTTCACTAAATCCCCTAGTAAATTTCCCATTTGCCATTCGGCATTATGGCGACTGAGAAAGAGATGAGCCAAGTAATTCAAAATAATAATAGGAGTTGACGAACACACAAGTTAGGAAGATGATTGACATGTTTCTATATTTGCAGCCCGAAATTCATTCAAAGAAATTAAGATTACAGCTCATGTCTTTAAAATGTGGAATCGTAGGATTGCCGAATGTAGGAAAATCCACTTTATTTAATGCTCTTTCTTCAGGTAAAGCATTGGCAGCGAATTATCCGTTCGCGACAAAAGATCCGAATATCGGAACAATTACCGTTCCTGATGAAAGGTTGGATAAGTTGGCGGAACTAGTCAACCCTCAAAAAGTACTCCCTACAACAGTTGAAATTCTTGATATTGCCGGCTTGATCAAGGGTGCCAGTAAGGGCGAAGGTCTAGGCAACCAGTTCTTGGCTGATATCCGTGAAGTCGATGCTATCGTCCATGTGGTCAGATGTTTTGATGATGGCAATGTGGTACATGTCGATGGCGGTGTCGATCCGGTTAGGGACAAGGAGACGATTGATATGGAATTGTTGTTGAAGGACATGGAAACTGTCGGAAAAAGGCTTGAAAAATTCAAGAAAGCGGCGAAAAGCGCAGATAAAGCCGCATTGCGTGCGGTGAGTGTTTGCGAAAGAATTCTCAGCAGGTTGGAAGATGATGAAAAACCGGCTAGGACAATGATCCAGGAACTTGAGGGAGAAGATTTAGACCTGCTCTTGGATATGAAGTTGCTTACGGCAAAACCCATCTTGTATGTTTGTAATGTAGATGAAGAATCAGTAGTTGACGGCAATCAGCACACGGAGCGATTTAAAGAATTCGTCAAGGATGAAGGTGCCGAGGTGATACTCATTAGTGCTGCCATAGAAGCCGATATCGCAGAATTGGAATCCAAGGAGGAGCGGATGGAATTTTTGCAAGATATGGGACTAGAAGCACCGGGCGTGAATAAGTTGATTTTTTCCAGTTATCGATTGCTGAAGCTCATCACATATTTCACCGCCGGAGAAAAAGAAGTCCGTGCTTGGACAGTAAGAGAAGGAAGCCTAGCTCCCCAAGCAGCCGGTGTGATTCATTCGGATTTTGAGAAAGGTTTTATCCGTGCGGAAGTTATCAAATATAACGACTATATCTCCTTGGGTTCGGAGGCGGCGGTTAAGGCCGCAGGCAAACAAGGAATCGAGGGAAAAACCTATGTCGTCCAAGATGGAGACATCATGCATTTCCTGTTTAATGTTTAGATCATCCCGATATGATTTTTAAGGGGAGAAGTGGCGATATCGCCACTTCTCCCCTTTTTTTTTGCTACTCAGCTAGAAAATTCTGCAAGTCAAGATGAAACCAATAAAGAACTGTTTTTATTACTAATTTTTCCAAGAAGGAAAATTTTGGATGAGTAAAAACAAATGCTGAATTTACAATTGAATAAATTCAATTGATCTTGTGTTTCGTCTCTACTTATTTCAATTCATTGAACCAAACCGTTGAAGGAGTTTCAACTTTGGAAACATGTTTGACCCTATCGTTCCAATCTAGAGGGGTCCAATATTCAGGATACTTGAGTGTCACCTTTTTTCCAATGAGTTCATTCCGTAAATTTTCAAGGATCAATCCGTTTTCAAGACCTCGATTGACATAATATCGTGTACGATCACCTTCCAAT
>JAHDCE010000070.1:0-6435 GCA_020630045.1 Saprospiraceae bacterium
CGGATTCAACGTGTTGTCGCCGGTAGCTACATTTTCGGAATAGGTCAATGTCCAAGCCGCAGACGAGCCGTCCACGAACCAATCCATAGGAGCACCTCCGACACCGGTATAGTTGAAGGTCGCGGAAACGCAGAATTCTTCGCCGATCGTTACACAATCAGGATATCCGAAGACTTGCAGGCCTTCCAATTTACATGGACATTCCGGTACATCGAAACATACTTCGGTATCACATATCTTTTCGTTTTTGAAATCTACGAACACACAGAATGAAGCCGATGGGGTCGACAATTGAACCGTTCCTTCCACTACCAAATTGCCCAAACCGTCAGAATAAGAAGTGTAATTCACCAGACCGCCGCCGAATGTCAAATCGAACGATTCGCCGAAAGGCACATTCGTAAAGCCGATTACGAAATTGTAAAGATTTTCGCCTTGCGGATTGCATTCGATTTTGGTATCCCACAGTGGTTTTATCTCACAACCCGTAGAACAACATTTCAATTCGACGCTCTCCTTGACGACACAGTTCTCGTCATTGTTCGCGTAGCCGTAATAGGTCAATATCGTGGAGCCTTCTTGGCATTCGCCTTCATAGACGAAGCACAACTTGAATTCGTTCGAGCCCGGATTCAACGTGTTGTCGCCGGTAGCTACATTTTCGGAATAGGTCAATGTCCAACCCGCAGACGAGCCGTCCACGAACCAATCCATAGGAGCACCTGTGACACCGGTATAGTTGAAGGTTGCAGATACACAGAATTCTTCTCCGATATTGATACAATCGGGGTATTCGCTAATTTGTAGACCGTCCAGCTTGCAAGGACATTCCGGAGGGAATCCACATTGAATAATAGGGCAATAAAGCTCATTTGTAAATGCAATATTAATGCATGATTGTAGTGTAGGATCATTTACATTAAATTGTCCTTCTATTCCCAACATTCCTCCATTCGAGAATACATTCAATGAAATCGGCGTCACATTGGTATATGTAACAATTGGGGTTTCAGTATCAGGAACATTTGTGAAGTAGAAAGCATAATAATATGCCCCTGGTATTCCTTCATCGCATTGAATCTTGGTATCATACTCAGGTTTGATCTCACAAGGCTCTCCACAACATTTGAGTTCAGCGATTTCTCGTACTAGGCATTGTTCACCAGCGACTACTCCTTGGAAGAACAATACAGCTGAACCATTTGGACAATCTCCGGTATAGGTAAAGCAAATTTCAAATTCATTGGCACCATTGTAAATGGTATTATCACCAGTAAGGACATTTGAAAAGTTGGTAATATCAAATGTAGGGGTTGAGCCTCCGGCGTCAACAAGGAAATTAATCGGAGTTCCATCTATCCCAGAGAAAGTGAATGTGGCAGAAACACAATATTCTATTCCATCTTCAATGCAGTCCGGGTATCCGGTCACATTGAATTCGGTGAACTCACAACCGCAAATTGGCAAATCAGCACAGATCGGGGCATCCGGAGAACATAATCCGATATTGTCAAACAATAAATCCAAACAGAAAGAACTATCTCCTGTGGACGAGGGAGTATATAATCCAGTTATTACCATGGAGGTAGGCGAACCGGATTCATCAGCAGTAAGAATGATGACATCCCCCATTGTTGAGGTAAGACTGAAAGGCTGTCCAAGTCCTTGTGTTCCTTCAACAGTCATCTCGAAATAATAAGACATCATTCCATCCTCTCCTGGTCGGCACTCTACAGTAGTAATGATGCCTGTTGTGGGAGAGCATTCGTCCGGACAGATTTCACCATTTGTAACTTCGCAGATATCAAAACAGTCGAGAAAATCGCAAACGGCAAAATTATTGAAGTTGATGTCGAAACATAACCCGGAAGTACCTGATGGCAATTGCACAGTTCCATTCCATGTAATACTATTTCCTGAAATGATCAGGTCGGTTTCATTAACATTGATTCCGGCAGGGAAAGTAAATTGAGGCGAAGTGACTTCAGCGCCTAACGGGAAGCTCAAATCAATCGTTACATTAAATGTATTGGTAGATTCATCAGCAAAAGTCAAATTGACATTATTGATGACCGGGTTTGAGCATTCACCACAATCACAGATTCCGGTTTCCTCGGCCGGAATTTCCACTTGAGTGGTTCCGAATATCGGATCACAGTTCCCTTCACTTGTAAATGTCCAATTGAATTCTAGGACTTCCCCACAAGTCGTCCCGGGAACGGAAACCTCAGTATTCGGATCATTCGGGTCAGCAAAAATGGCAGTACAAGGGCTACAGTTTACTTGTGACCAAGTACCTTGAAGTCCTTGGAATTCATCAGGAGCCGGACATCCATTCAAAAGGAAGTTTTCTCCCGGACATGCCGTTTGCGATTCCCCGGCACAAGGTTGGAAGGGTTCGCCTACGAATATATTGATAAAATCAGTATCAGTACATGAGTTTCCATTATCACCTGTGTAGGTCAGGGTTACTTCGAAAACATATTGTCCGGGGACAGAAATGTTTATCCAAGTATTATGATTGATGGATAAGGGCATGGTAGCTCCAGGGGGAATAACTTGGGGTACCACAGTAAAGATTTGCCCTGAAACAAGCGTCATATCCACAAAGTAATCACGGATACGGATGAGGTCATCGAATGTCGGATCATCGCAGAAAAAGTATACGTTTTCTTCCATATTCAACACCCCTCCTTGTCTCAACCAATAATAAGAATCGGTTCCACATGAAGAAAGACAAGGCAAGTCTTCACAATTGACAATTTGACCTGAAATTATCAAATTGAAATTAGGACTGAATTGCGTACCGGTAAACTCAACTTCAATATCCATTTCAGGAACTCCCGCAACACAGGGATGGTTATTATCAATCAAATAATCGCGGATAAAGGTCTCGGCATAGGATTGATAATTTTCGGTATTGTCTTCTGCACTAATATTTGGCATTTCTACTGCCACAAATTCATCTTCCCCGCAATTTAAATCCATCAAAATAATCCTTTCTCGAACGAAGATAGGCGTACCTCCGGCGGGAATGTCCAAAAACCCATCAGGTCCGGGCGAGAATATTATATCAGATGCAGCCCCCGTAGGATTTACAATCACAGGAGGGAGGTTAGTAGGATTTCCTACCACCCAACTATAAATGGCGTGATTATCAAATCCTGCATCAAAATTCACTATATAATCTGTGGTTATTTCACCACAGACGTCATCAATAAATGTTACACGGGAGGGGCTAGGTACCTCTATACCATTGTATTCATATTCTAGAATAAATGATGTCGGTTCGCATGGCTCGTTATTTTCAATAGTATACTCGAAAACATAAACTCCAGGTTCGTCCAACGTAACTGTCGCCCTTCCATTCCAATTGGAAGTACCAGAAATATTATTAATGACATCGGAACCCGTAGGCCATGAAATAGGCGTCCAAGTAGCCGTGGCTCCATAGCCGGGACGGGATCCATCTAAAATCTTTTCGGGTCCTACACAAAATTCACCAGTATTTATAATTCTACCATCAGCCGTTCCTTCATCACTGTATTGGGTATCCACCATAGATATCGTAACAGTGTTCGAAGTCAATTGACAACCATTATTACCAAGAGTGTAGTTGATGACATAAGAGCTAGGAGAATAGTTGTTCCAATATTGCCAAGTATTCGGTGCAAAATCAATTCGATCCAATACAATTCCGACTCCTGGTTCATATGTGGCATTTATCCAATTGGGCTCATCAACATTAATGGTGATATCTTCCCCAATAATCGGTTCTTCAATAGGGATAATGGCCTGACTACATTCAATGATGATGTCATCTTCATAAATTTGTGGACTAGTGGGTTCTTCCGAAATGGTAACAACAGCGGATTCGCTACAGCGGTTAATTGGCAAACCGGTCGTCTAGCGTTTCACAATCCACACAAAGTTGGAAAACATAAATTCCTTCAGGAAACTCAAGTCCCCCCAAATAGGTAACAACAGGAGTAAAATCTCCATCAGGAAATGAAAATTGAATATCTCCCGGATCAACTCCTGAAGGTGGATTGAACAAACTCCATGTTACATTTGACGGGTCCGCATAATCGTCCGAATCCGGGGCGTTCAATTGAAACGAGGTCGTTCCAAAGCATAATTCCATCGAAGGTCCTGCATTGGGAGCACAATCATCAGCAGGATCCGGATTACAATCCGGAAATATTCCGATTCCCGTTTGATCGGTAGAAGTTACTGGATCCGTTAATAGAGAAGAACAAACCGGATGGCTCAACAAAGTGGCATCTACTATTTGCACAGTTGCACTTTGGTTTCCATCTTGAGTGAACGTGTGATTTACAACGCTTCCCGCATTTGGATAAAACGCACCATCACTAAAAGTCCAGTTATATACAAATTCATCATTATTTTCAGGCCAGGCGGAAAACGTAGCAGGGGATCCGATGCAATTGCCCCCGGCATCTAAGACATTCGCCTCAGCGAAAATTTCACAATTACAATCCGGTTCAGGGCCGACACCGACTGCATACCAAGCTTCAATCAAGTTTTCTCTGAAAGCACAACTATACCCTAAATCATGAGCGATTTGATCTGTCGCCTCTCTCATGTCATCAAATTCGGTATTCAAACCTACATATCCGTTAGCTAATCCTTGGAATAACAAATCAGTCATCAAGGCGAAAGAGTTTCCTACAAATGGGCTAGTTGGCGGAGCATAATCAGCAGCGGGGGCGATGTCATAAGTAGTAAGACTTGCCGTACAATCCGGGCCTGCACCCGTGCAATCACAGTTTGTATCTTGTCCACCTTCGACTACCAAATAGAACCAATGGTTCAGGATACCGCTATTGATGTGAACTCCGAAATTATCAAATGCATCTCCATTTTCAGTATCCTGAAAAAATGGTCCACCATAACATTGTGGTTGTTGGAATACCATGGGATTACTAAATGACCGCATTCCGACATCACCGATTGTCGGAAGTTCGCCTATCACCCAATCATAAGAACCTAGGGCATAATTTTCAATGGCAAGACCAAATATATCAGCGAGCGATTCATTAATCGCTCCGGATTCGCCTGTATAAAACAAGTCTCCCGTTTTTCGAATGACACCATGCGTGTATTCATGTCCGACAATATCAATACTAGTAATCGGTTCATCAAAAGGTCCGGCATCTTGCCCGTCTCCGAATTCGAAATAATCCTCAAATTGGTTGTACAACGCATTATCGAAGTTTTGTCGATAATAATTTACAAGAGGAATAGCACCTTGACCATCTATACTCTGGTAGCCAAATGTATTATTGAAATAATCATAAGCTTGGCCGACTCCCCAGTGAACATCCAATACAGAACGCTCAAAGCCCGTCAGATTTGAAAAATTAGGATCAGGTGAATTTCCGATTGTCCCCGGATCAATAATTGCAGGGGTCACATGGGTCGTAATATTTCGAATATCATCATAAAGGGTATATTCTGTTCCGTCATATGAAACTTCCACATCTTGTGTTCCATAAAATGGATCGAAATACAACGGCGGATTAATGGTAATATGCTGGTGGGCACCATTCATAAATAAAATCTTACCGGACGACGCATCAAGATATATTAGCGTTGATTCAGAAGCGCCTTTCTCTCGAACGACCACTCTCATGGATCGTGCTAATTTAGACAAGTCACCATCCAAAGCTAATGAAAAATACATCCATTCCGAAAAAAGTTTTAGGTCAGCCCAAGCATAATAAACATATTCTTTGGTCTCGGGATGCATGATTTCGAAATCATGACCATGCAGTGCCTCTTTAATGGAACGGTATGCAATATCATCAGCAACAACTTCCGTTGAAGCACCTGTTAGGCTACCTGACAATTCGGTTCCGTTCACCAAATAAATAATACCGGATGCGTCTTCGTGAGCGGTTAAACCGACTCCTTCAATCGGGTTACCTTCCTTTTGGTATTGGAATTTTAAGTGACGATTTCCCTCATTGTCAACCCTGGTACTTTTTAATACCAAGGTGAAACCTTCATGGGAATAATCCTTTTGTAATTGGGAACGATTCATGTTGAAGTCTTTCGCATACCGTTGGAAAACGGTCTTTTGGGCAAGGGCCGGTAAAAAGAACGAGCAACAACAAATCAATAGAATTGAAATGGAAAAATTTTTCATTTGTTTTGATTTTGGTTTGACTGTGGAATGAATTGGCTTATTTCAGCTTGAATTTAAACGGTGTAGTTGGGAATCGACCGCTCAAAGAGAACGCCTCAATTTCCATACCACTATAACAAGGCTCAAAATATAAATTGAACAAGTATTTTAATTTTTGACACTTGTGCATAGAAAAGAAATAATTTCATTGTTAATGCACATTTTTATAGAAGAGATAAGCGGAGAAGTATTTTAGTTTTATTATGTAATATGTTTTTAGTTGA
>JAHDCE010000070.1:6445-11492 GCA_020630045.1 Saprospiraceae bacterium
ACAATAAATATCAAAGCATTATTTTTTTATCTAATCTGAATGGAACAACCCCATTAACTATTGGCAATCAACACAATAATTTAGACGGTCAACAAGCAGGATTTTTCAAAGGATAGACGGATATCTAACCGGAAAAAATATACTCAGGATGAAATGGAGTGAAATAATTACTTTTTCCTTTCGGTAGGAATCAACTCCCAATCCTCCATGCTTTTTACGATTCTGAAAAACAACATCCGTTTGATCCTCTTCCGAATGCCTCCTCCGAAAATATTGATGAGGATTTTAAATTGCCAAGGCACTTTGAAGTAGGTGAGAATATTTTTTTGAAACGCCAAAATCCTAGGTGTGAACAAATAGTCGAATCCTCTGATATCATCCGGTTTTATCTGAGGATAAGGAAGCTGTTGCTGTTTGAGTGCAAACTGATCTTCGTCCGTTTCGGCAGAAAACCAATCTACCCATGGAATAATGGGCATGTAATATTCATCGCCGTCTTCATTTTCTTTGGTGATTCGATATTTATCCTTCATCGGATCGGTAAATTCAAAAATGGGATTCAAGGTATCTTCGGGTATGGCAAAATGTTTCCTCAAAAAACTTTGACAATTTTTTCTACCCAAGTAAAAATCATGGTGGCGGAAATAACGAAACATAAAACCTCCGAAACCTGAAAAAGAACCGCAAGCAATCGCCTTCTTACCGGCTGCCCGGTCTTCATTTTCTCCCTTGTTACGCACAGGGGCGATTAAAAACAAGGAACTGTCATCCGGGTCAAATCCACGAACGATATCATCCCGTTTAAAAACGGCTTGATTCCTGAGGGCTTGGTAAACTTTTCCTATGACATTATTGATAAACTTATGCTTGGGGTCGAATATTTGGGATTCCCTTTTTGCCGAAGGAAAAGGATCGATCATAATAATCGTACTCCGGATATTGTCGGCGTGTCGGAATCCTTTTCTTGGATTGGTTAGTTGAGGCGGACATTCCTCTCGTAATATTTTATCCATCCTCGAAAAAGGTTCATTGTCCAACATGCCTCCATCAACGAATAAGGACTCGTAAGGCTCTTCCTTTTTTCCGGGCAATTTAAACCTTGCCACATCACCTTTTCCCCGAGTCAGGTTAATCGCCGGGTTGCTATAAATATCATCCTTCTCTCTGGCCAGCGAACGTGCCTTTAAGCCGATAGGGAATGCCGAGGTGGCCTTGGCAGCCTGAGTCATCAAATCAATATTCACCCCATCTGTGAAAGACACCGGTATTTTTCCATTTTCACCCTCTCCCGAACCTAACTGGAACAATGCCATGTCCGTATGATTGATCATTGAGTAGGTCGTATTGGACTGTGCCCTTTTGAAGTGGGTTTCGTAATCATATCCGTAAAGATTGGATAGCGTAACGAAAACTTTTAGATTTTTAGATACATAATTCCGTTCTCCAATCCCACAATAATCCAGATCCTTCACTCCATCCGCCAAATCATCAATGAATTGGGAATTCAATAATGAGACGATACCTCCTTCTTCTTCGATGTCATCGTTGCTCATTAATCGGCCTACCGTCTCCATATCCGGCTCATGCATCTCACCCGAAACTTGGCTCCCCGGGGGTTTCAGGTTCACCCAAGTATTGTATAATAAGTTTTCCCTCAAATATTCGGGCTGATCCCTTCTTGAGTACCTCGCCGGCTTAAAATCACAATTCAACATGGCGGAGGTCAATACGGATGTTACCCCTCCCCCGGACGATCCTCCGAGCACCTCGATTTCGACATCGTGCATAGGCAGCGTCGGATCGAACCTTTTGTCGTTCGTCTCTTTATATTTTCGATTTAGTGATTTGGCTTTCTCCCATCTATCCAATGCCTCCAATAAATAATCCACGACTCCGGCAATGTATGCTCCTGCGGAAATGGATCCCGCCATCGTTATTCCCAGTTTAAGCACCGGTCTTTTTTGATCTTCATTTATTTTTTGGTTTTTCATGGTTCAGGGTTTATTCCTTTCGGAAAATGGAGAAATCAGTTCAAGATAGCTATTTATATATTCAAAAATTCACTTTCCCGCTTTTATTCCTCATCGAAGTAATCATACTCGAAAGTCTTGGCTTCTTCTCCTTGGGGAGACATGGTTTTCTCCTCGACCGGTCGATCTTCATCATTATAAGTGGTTTCCCTTTGCCACAAGACGTCTCCGTTCCGATTGATGCCTTGCATCCAAATCATCCTACCCTTATCGTCATATCCTGTTTCACGACACTGATATCCCCCATTGAAGTAATCAATCATTTCTTCCATAATGGTTGCACCGGAGGCGTCATAAGCTCGATTTTCAACCAAAACGGTTTTTCCCTCTTCATCAAAATAAGTGGATTTTAGTATCCTGCCCTTATCATCTACCTCGTGTTCTAAAGATCTTGTCAATCCCCCGGGTATTTCGGATCCTTTGACTTGAATACCACCTAGCATTCCACTGTCATCAAACTTCCATTCCGATTGGCGGCGGATGGTTTCGCCATCTTCTTCGTAAAGTGTTTCGATAATCATGTCGCCCTTGGCATTGTACATTCTGAATTCCTTTCCTTCCACTTCGCCTGACTCGTCAGTAATCAAAACCGTTTCGGAATTTTCAGCTTTATTCCTTGTAAAGGTTTTAATTGTTTTTGATCCGTCCAAATAAATTAAATCTTCTCGTAAGATTTCTTTCTCTTCATCATATACGAATTCCATTGCGTTAGTCATTTCACCGGATTCAAAATATTCTGTTCGATTTAATATTTCTCCTTCATAAAAATGAACGACTTTACTATGTTCTTCTCCTGATGCATAATATTGAGTGTGTTCTTTTAATTTACCCAATGGGTTGAACGATAATGATTCACTCATGTAAACCCCGGTTTCTTCACCGTTCGCAAATACTTTTATCTTTTTTAATTTTTTTGACATGTTTAAGATCTTTCAAATTACAAATTTTCTTTTCCGAATGGTTGATTAAAATCCCTTGTTCTAATTAATTCGGAGTCCGCATTTTTGTCATATTCCGCTTGGTACAATATATCTCTTATATCAATACAAGCAGTTTTCATATATCCATCTAATTGATCAATATTCCCTTTTGCTAAATAAATAACAGCTCGTAAAACCCTAGGAGAAGCGACCTCTCCCATCTCCATCAAAAACGATTGAAAAAAACGTATAACATCATGATTTTCATTACGAAAATCCTGTTTCACTTTCAATACAATATCCTCAGGATATAAATTAAAATTTAAAAATCCCTCTTTTACAGGATTATCCATTTTTAAAGACGGATTCACTATTTCTAATATTTCTCCAACACCTACCAAAGTACCTCCTTCAAAAAACTTAAAACATTTCCCTTCATAAAGTCTTTTCGAAAAATAGTCAGTACTTAGTATTGATATTTCGGCTAAGGTACTCTCTCCGGGATTGACCTCATTTTGTCCGATATATTGCTGTTGTCCGGATGTCAAATATTCCGGATAATGTTCAAATTGGACATGTGGTCGATAACCTGAAGCAGCAGCGTTTTTCCGACCTCCATTTTCAGAAGGAAGAAAATTCAATTCCGCTATGAAATCCACTCCGTTTTTCATTTTATTATTTCAATAAAAACAAACAATATTTCCTATAAAAAACACTGCCCTTCGCCCCTGTAAGTCGGCACACTATCCACTACTTCACCATTAGAGACAATCACCAATTCATTAAAATGCTCACACAATTCTCCTGCCTTACTGTGTCGCATAAATACAGGTGAACCAAGTTCCAATTTACCTCCTTTATGTTTTAAAGGTGTTTGTACCTCTCCCGCCATTTCATTTTCAATAAAAGAACAGCCTTCCGGCAAATAAGGAATCGGTGTTTTATCTTTTCCCGGAGTACCGCTTGCAACATATCCGCCTCCCAAACAGGTGTAAATATCCGGTTGTGGATTCCGAACCACTTCAATGGCATATCCGGCTGCCGGCAAATGTTTGAAGGCTTTGTAATGATCGAATAAATGAGAAGCATAAAATCCCGAACCGACGGTCACTTCCGTTACCCAACTCTCTTGTCGCGAGGTTTCCAAACTGCCCGTTCCTCCCGCATTGACCACCTCGAACTCCACTCCTTGTCGTTGGCCTAAGGCAACCACTTCTTTCCTCCTTAGGGCAACTTCTTTTACAGATCTTTTTTTCAGGTTTCTTATTATTGCGTTCATCGCACCTTTGCCCTTTACATTATCACCAAGTCCGGCGATTTGCGCTTCATATCCCATCAAGGCCCGACAATGTACGAACGGATATTTTTTCAATGTCTTAAAAAACATATCCGCCTTTTCTTTATTGTTAACCGAAGATCGATAAACCCCAAAATAGACTCCGGGAAACTTACTGGTCATATCCAGATCCAAACAGACCGGAATCCTTACGTTTTCTTCTCGACCTACTTGATTCACTTGTCGGAGATGATCTTCCAAATCAACCATTAAGTAAATTCGTTTACCCCTTTTCAACATCGGAACGATTTCCCGGATATCTTCCGAGTGGAATGCAGGATAGGCCACTAATAAATCATCGAAACCCTCCGTCGCTAACCAAGCGGCTTCTCTGACAGAATAGCACATCAGTCCTTGTAATCTGGGATGGTGATCCAAAATATATCGTAAAGTCCAAGTACATCTGACGGATTTAGTGGCGATACGTATTTTTTTATCACCTGCCCGATTCAGCAATGATGATATATTTTTATCCAATAAGTCCTTGTCTAAGAAAGCAAAAGGCATCCGGCGGCCTTTAAATACCTTTTTGTAATAATCGTAAGTCATTTAAATTCAAGTCATGGAGTTCTTGAAAAAAATGGGACTCCCCTTATCTTTGCACCCTTTAAAAAACCTTTTCCCATTTTTTGTTAGAAATAAATACCTAAAGCGATTAACAATGATACAAAGAATCCAATCTATTTTTCTGCTTCTGGCCAGTGGAAGCTTCATTATTATTGGGCCCCATGTCCATTTTTTTAGTTGATGCGGACAACAGT
>JAHDCE010000071.1 GCA_020630045.1 Saprospiraceae bacterium
TAGCCAATTGATGGAATTTTAAACATGCTCTTACTTCCAAATTGTCTCCTATTTGCAATCGCCTTCCGGCGAAATAAAAAGAAATAAAGAAAAGCATTTATACATGGCAACCGTAAAATCATTTGTTTTTAGTCCATTTCAAGAAAACACCTATATCGTTTACGACGATTCCAAAGAGTGCGTCATCTTCGATCCCGGATGTTATACCCAAGCCGAACGGGATGAATTGGCGAATTTCATAGAAACGGAAAAACTGAAGCCGGTAAGGCTCATTAACACGCATTGCCATTTAGACCATATTTTCGGAAACCGTTTCGTTTCCGAAAAATATGATTTGCCCTTGGAAATCCATCAAGGAGAATTGCCCGTACTTGAAGCGGCGCCCATGGTCGCCAAAATGTATGGAGTACCCATGACCGCTTCGCCCGGCCCCGGTGCTTTTATCGAAGAAGGCGATACCATATCTTTCGGCAATACAAGTTTGACAGCGATTTTCACCCCCGGACATTCACCGGCCAGTCTTTGTTTTTATTGTGAAAAAGACGCTTTCTTGATCGCAGGCGATACCTTGTTTTATTTGAGTATCGGACGCACCGATTTGCCAGGAGGCGACCACTTGACACTATTGCAAAGCATCAAGGAAAAAATATTTCCCCTAGGGGATGACATAACTGTATATGCCGGGCATATGCAACCCACTACTATTGGATTTGAAAAAATAAACAACCCCTTCGTAGGGGTCAACGCACAATAAATTTAACGCTAGCATGGGACAAGAGATAAAAAGAACGGATGTCAATGAATTAGGAGAGTTTGGATTGATCCGCCACCTCACAAGTAAATTTCCGATTAAGAACGCTTCGACTAAAAAAGGAATCGGAGACGATGCCGCCGTGATTGACAATGGTGATAAACTGACCGTAATTTCCACCGACACATTAGTGGAGGGCATTCATTTTGACATGGTATATACACCACTCAAACACCTCGGATACAAAGCGGTCGTAGTCAATCTATCCGACATTTATGCGATGAACGCCAAGCCTCGACAAATTACCGTTTCCATCGCTTTGTCGAACAGATATTCTGTAGAAGCATTGGAGGAATTGTACGACGGAATCCGGACGGCTTGTGAATGGTATGGAGTGGATTTGATAGGAGGGGACACCACTTCTTCGCCTAAGGGATTGTATATCAGTGTTACTGCTATCGGACAAGGAGAAAAAGACAAACTGGTTTATAGAGATGGAGCCAATGTCGGGGATATCCTTTGTTGTACCGGCAATTTCGGTTCGGCTTACTTGGGACTACAGATATTAGAACGAGAAAAACAATTGTACCTGGACAATCCCAAAATCAAGCCCGATTTGGAAGACGCTCAATATATGATTGAACGCCAACTTAAACCGGAAGCGAGAAAAGATTTTGTAGAACAGTTCTTCCCGAAGGCCGGCTTGGTGCCAACTTCAATGATAGATGTGTCGGATGGTTTGGCTTCCGAATTGTTTCATATTTGTACATCTTCGGGCGTAGGAGCTATCCTAGAAGAAAACGGAGTCTCTATTCATCCTAAAGCGGAAGAGTTGGCCATCAAATTTAATTTGGATCCGATCACTTGCGCATTAAGTGGGGGAGAGGACTATGAGTTATTGTTCACGGTCAAGCCGGAAGACTTGGAAAAAGTCCGATACATGCCGGACATCTATTTGTGTGGTGAAATCATACCCGCAGAGGAAGGGGTGAAACTGCATACCAAGGGCGGCAATATCCATCCATTACAAGCTCAGGGTTGGCAACATTTCCAGTCATAAAAAGGTTATGCTCAAAACAAAACAAAATAAAAGTGCATTGTGCTAGGAAAACCATTCCGCTGTGAGCTGGTCATCTTGTTGTTTTTAGGATGGTTTGGCTCAACTGTTTTTGCTCAAAAACGGACGCCGGTCAATTTTGGGGTGGATGACGGATTTCCTTCTTCTAATGTTTATAACGGAATTCAAGACCAAGAAGGATTCATGTGGTTTTGTACCGATAAAGGAGTCGTCCGATTTGATGGGTATGAATCTGTCGTATATACCAAAGAAAGCGGACTGCGTCACAATGATGTTTGGGACTTGACTTTGGATTCTCAAAATAGAATATGGTTACATACCTTCGGTCCCGACATCCAATATGTCCAAAACGATTCTGTCCATACCATCCCGCAGGATTGTAACTTTATGAAAACCAGTTTTGTTACGGAAGGGGATGACCAAACGATGTGGATTCTAGGTGGATGTGGCTCCCAACGATTCGAGACTGTAGATGGTGAATGGAGACAGGAAGTTTTTAAAGATAGGTTCCTTTTTGAAGATGGGGACGAATGGTGGTTTGTCAACATGAGCCACTCGAATGATAGTGTATACTTCTCGCATTATTCTTTACATCATGATACGAGGGATACAACTTTTCATTTCACCTTCAAGGTGAAAGAAATGAAAGATGGAAGGGTGGTGGCATTTAACAAAAAACCAATCATTAGTTACAATGATTCACTATTTCTCTACATTGATGAGAAGTTGGTGTATCAGGAACAAATTTATATCGAATACATCAGGGAAATAACGGACTATGATAATTTTTCGGTCATACAGACCAGTAAAGACGCAATGATTGTAACCCCTGAATTAACCCTTCACCAAGGTTTTGATTTCCTAAAGAATTACAATGTAAATGAAGTGTTCCCCGATCAACGCGGAAACATTTGGGTAACCACAAAAAACAGAGGGGTTTATTTGATGCCGGAATCAGATGCGCCGGTGGCCTATTCTAGTGATGAATTGGGTAGCAATCCTACCGTTACGAAAATTTTTGAAGATAGTGAAGGAAGGATTTGGTTTGGAAATACGACAGATAATTTTCATGTCTTAGCAGACGATGAACTAAAAAAAGTGGATTTAATCCTAGGAGGAGAACTAGGAGAAGAAATCCGTGATATCGATGAGGCGGGAGATTGGATTGTTCTAGGGATGAACTTAGGTTTGGCTAGGTTTCGTAAGCAAGATGTTTTTTCTAACCAAAAAAGACAATTAAAAATTGAATCCAAGTTGGATTATATTCCGGTAAAGAGTTTTTATAAAAAAGAGGATGGAACCTTTGCCATGGCTCTAGGAACGAGTTGGTATGCAGGAAGGTTTGAAGATGCTGAAGAAAGAAGAATGAATGGAATCAGGAAACTCGCTTATCATATTTCGAATACTGGGGATACGATTGTCATAGGAAACTTTAATGGCATATTTGCATTGGTCGATAACAAAGAAATAAACCTTCCTGAAAATAATATTTTCCTACATCCTGTTTCAAAAATAGATCGCAAAAAGGAAAAGGTCTGGGTGTCCACTCAGGATGGAACCCTTTATGCATTTAAAGAGGGGTTCGAAATAACCGATTCCATTTATACCGGCCAAGGAATCAATGATTTTTTTGTAGAAAACGATTCAAGTTTTTGGTTGGCGACTGACGTCGGAGTAGTACATTTAAAAAAGGAAGAAACCGGTTGGAAACGAGAGAATTTTTCTGAATATGACGGGTTGTTATTTTCAGCGATAAATAGTGTTTGGAAAAAAGGAAACGAACTATTTGTAGGTACGAACAAAGGATTGAATATTTTGACGCCGGAAGGTGACATAAAACGGGATTACCCCAAATTGGAAAGTCCTAAGATATTAAGACTGGAAGTCAATGATAAAATTATTAGGGACAAGAAAAAACTCTCCTTGTCTTACGATCAAAATAGACTCCAGTTCTATTTTCCCTCCCTTTCTTTTTCCTATTATGGGAACTTGGAATATCACTACCAAATGCTTCCGTCCGATAATAAATGGAGACGTTTGGACAATCCTTTAGTACTGTTCTCCTCCTTGGCTCCTAATAATTATACCTTCCGGGTGAAATATGTCATCCCCGGTAAATTCGATTCCGATATTTTGGAAATCCCAATACTGATAAGGCCGAGGTTGGTCGAAACGACCGGGTTTTGGATCTTGTGTATTTCTTTAGGGTTAATATTGGCATTTGGAATCATTTATTTGAATGTCAGACGCACAAGGAAGAAAAATGAACGGCAAAGGCAAATGGAGAACAGGTTTTCCGAGTTGGAGTTACAAGCCTTACAAGCACAAATGAATCCCCATTTTATTTTTAATTCCTTGGGATCCATCCAACATTTTATCGCCAATGGACAATCCGACAATGCAGAAGAATATCTAGCGGAATTCGCCGCCTTGTTAAGGATGTACTTAGAAGCCTCCCGCGAAAAATTTATTTCATTGGATCGTGAAATGCAGTTGTTAGAATTTTACGTCTCTTTGGAAAACATGAGGGCAGACCACCACTTTGATTATCGAGTAGTGATAGACGAAGGGGTAGATGTTTACCAATGCACCATCCCGTCATTCCTGATTCAACCATTTGTGGAAAATGCCATCCTACACGGCTTGATTCCAAAAGAAGAAAAAGGTTTGTTGGAAATCAATATTAAAAAAGAAAACGATAAGCAATATAAAGTCGTCGTTTCCGACAATGGAATCGGCCGTAGGAAGTCCGCAGAATTCCGCAAAAATAAACTACATCAATCCCGTGGAATGGAAATCGTAGAAGAAAGGATAGCGGTCGTCAATAAAATTCATGATATTGATATATCTTTTCATATTATTGATTTGCCTGACGATAAAGGCACTATTGTAGAACTGACATTACCGATCAACCATGAATAATGACACGACCCTTTCGGCTATTATAGTTGAAGACGAACCCAATATGAGAGCGCTTGTCCGCCAAAAAATATCTGAAAGTCCGTTTGACGTCAATATCATAGGTGAGGCGGGAGATGTTCCCGTCGCCGAAAAAATGATTCGCGAAATGGATCCCGATTTGGTGTTTTTGGACATCCAAATCAAACAATTCACCGGTTTCGATTTACTTGAACGGCTTCCCGATTTAAGATCCGGTGTCATATTTATCACCGCTTATGATAGTTTCGCATTGAAAGCGATTAAAGTATCCGCCATTGATTACATCTTAAAACCCATTAGGAAATCCGAACTAGAAGGAGCCATCGGCAAAGCCTTCGACCAATTCAGAAACAAAGAACCGGATACACGCACTGATGTATTGATGAAATACCTCAAAAATCCCAAAAGTCAAGTCAACCGAATAGGAATTCCGACTCCGGATGGATATGAATTCCTCAAAATCGAAAATATCGTCCGCTGTGAATCGGATAGAAACTATACCCAAGTCATCAAACATGACGGGAAAGTATTAGTGAGCTCCTATACTCTCAAAGAGTTCGATAATCTCCTTACGGAAATGGGGTTTTTCCGAATTCACAAATCACACCTCATTAACCTTAATCACATCGTCCGATTCTCCAAAAAAGACGGTAATGTCGTTGTGACCACGGACAATGCGACTGTCCCGGTTTCCCGGAATAAAAAAGATGAGTTCCTTAATGTCATCAAAGTCCTGTGATTTTGCATTTCATCCTCTGAGGCTTGCACTTTGATAAATGAAACGTGCACTTCGTCCTGCTTGGCGGTAGCTGGGTAAGTACAGTCCTGTCGGTATACAAGGTTTCGTATTTTTATATTTGAGTATAACCCCAATAAACACTTTAAAGGGTCTCTCATTCTTAAGAAATGCCAAGTGAATATTTATAAAATTTGAGAAACAATATAACTATTTAAGGTTTTTTACTTTCGTACCACTCTTACTCCTGCCCAAGGCAGGAGTTTTTTTTCTCCGAATTATTATTGATCAAAGTTGCCGGTAACCAATGCCGTGGTTTTATCCTTCGAGGACGTCTTTTGATAAATGGCAAGTGTCTATTGTGTATTAGACCTTACTTTTGGTTTGAACTAAAAACCCTGAGATGAAAAAGTTCGTTTTCTTTTTTTTATTTCTCTTTTATCTACTTTACACCTTCCCTTTTCCTTTGAGTGTGTTGGATTATTTTTTTAATGGCATATTCGGTTGGGTGGAAAAAATACATAGCTCTATTGTCGTATGGATGGATAAAAGCATATTGCAATTTGATGAGCCGATTAAAATCAATAGAAACGGAAGCGGTGATCGTACTTATGATTATGTATTATTGCTGTTTTTTGTTATTGTTTCTTTTTTAATAGCACTGATTTGGAAGTGGATAGATTGGGGACGAAATTGGAATTATTCCCGATTAAAATATTGGTTTTTTGTTTTATTGAGATATTATTTAGGATTTGTAATGTTGACTTACGGAATGGCGAAAATATTTCCCGTTCAATTTCCTGAACCGAGTTATTATACATTGCTAAGTCCTTATGGAAATGCTACTCCCATGAACCTGGCCTGGACTTTTATGGGGGCTTCAGCCGAATACGGAATGTTTGCCGGGTTCGGCGAATGTATAGGAGGCGTATTGTTGTTTTGGCGTAGAACGAAACTCCTAGGGACGCTCATTGTTATTTCCGTAATGGCGAATGTTGTCGCCATGAATTTTTGTTATGATATTCCGGTAAAATTGTATTCCTCTTTTTTATTATTAACCGGGTTTCTCATTCTTTTTCCTGACCTTAAAAGACTGTTGAATGTATTGTTGTTGAATCGAGCGACTGAACCGATAGTAGAGACAGGAGGTATTCGACATCCCAAATTGAAATATGTAGGGTTGGTGTTTAAATACTTGTTGATTACTTGTATGTTAATAGTTACGGGTTATTCGAATTATGAATATTTGAATAACCCTGCCTTAGGAGATAAAAGTCACCATATGAATGGTTTGTATGAAATAGATACCTTTGTTTTTAACCAAGACACACTTCCTCCCTTGTTAACGGACGACAGGCCTTGGAGGTACTTGAGTATGGAGTATGAGGGTTATGTCTCCATATACCAAATGGATATGGATGTTGAAGTCTATAATGTGAGTTTAGACGAATCCAATAATAAATTCTCTTTTGTAGAACCAAGAGATACCTCTAAGATTCATCCTTTTGATTTTGTATTAACGGATAGGACGTTGTCCATGCAGGGTGTATTTAAGGGAGATACTATTTCCTTAGATGCAAGAAGGAAAACAAAAGATGATTTTAAACTATTGAATACAGGTTTTAATTGGATTAACGAATATCCGAATAACAGGTCTAGGTAAGGGTCGTGAAATAAATAAATGATAATTGTAAAATGCTTTTTGTCCTCTCTTGGATAGCATTTGATAAATGAAAGATACTTCGTTTTGTATTGTAATTAATTTTGTGAATAACATCGTTTTAAAATGCGATTCATTTCTTTTTCAAACGTAGATTAGAATGTGCCATTCATCGTACATTTTGATAGCTTGGAAAATTTATGATACATATTTGAAATTGATGAATTGTAAATAATTTTTGACAAAAAAAATGGAATATGAGATGGTATATTTTTGTGTTTTTTATTGCAATATTATTGAGTTGTAAAACTCAAATAAATGACAATGTCGTTAAGGGCAGTTCAAAAAGTATTAATGTGATAAATGCCCCTGTTCCCCCGAAGGGTGCTGTCGTTGAAACTTATTTTGGTATTGAAATAAAAGATGATTACAGGAATCTTGAAAATGTAGAAGACCCCGAAGTGAAAAAATGGTTGAAGTCCGAGTCCGAGCATGCTGATAAGTATTTGAATCGCCTTCCGGGTGTTGATTATTTGACCCAAAAAATGATGGATTATATCAGTCGCGATAGTGTAATTTTAGGCGGTCGCTTTTTTGTGGAAAATGACGCCTTTTTTTACATGAAAAAAGAAATCATGAAAAAGCTTTTAAGTTTTATTACGAAGCCGGACATGGCGGAGGTGTTTCTATAGAAAAAAGCATCAGGGGCTTGGCGGAACAGTATGCCTTCTGTTTCTATTTCACCGACCACGAATTGGTGGTTCAAGAAGATTGAATTTGATGGAAAAGTTTTGATGCAATTTTTTAATTTCATCCCCCTTTCCCTTCCGGGAAGGGGTTTTTTTTGTTGACGTTGGTATAAAAAAACACATATGGAAACACATGACGAATGGGTGTTGGTTTGGTGGGCCGGATTATGTTGCGTTGCCGCTTTCAATTTATTCCTGCTTTTCTTGACCTACCGAATGCTCCGCAAGCGGATGCCGGATATGGGCGAAGAGTTGAAAAAATTGCGAAAAATGCAATTCAATCTGGCAACCATTTATACACTGGGGTGTGGGTTTCGAGCGATTTTGCCAAGGGGCGACATTCGCCGTATTGTCCTAGTGGATTCTTGGATTTCTTGCATTGCAATCGGTCGCTCGGTCGCTACTATCGCAGAGCTGAGTTTCGTCGCCCAATGGTGCTTGATGCTTTGGGAAGCGGGCAAAAACACAGGCAATAAAACCATTCGCCTTTTGGCGAAATTGCCCCTCCCCACCATTTTCGTCGCCGAAATATTTTCTTGGTACGCTTGTACCACCACCAACTATATCGGAACCGTTGTAGAAGAATCCCTATGGGCGGTTGCGGCTACGATTACAGTCGCCGGCTTTTGGTTGGCTCGACCCTATTATCAAGGAGCACAACGTCGATTTTTGAATATCGCCATCATCGCCGGCATCGGTTATATATTGTACATGGCCCTAGTAGATGTACCCGCATATGTCAACGGATGGCTGGCTGCCGAAGAAGCCGACAAAGCATACGCCGGCATCCGTGAAGGTATGAAACAATTGGTCGGAGAATGGCATTATACAAGAGCATATTCCGATTGGGAATATGAAATGATATGGATGTCGTTGTATTTTAGCGTCGCCGTTTGGATGAGCCAACTCATCGTCAACGCACCACGATTGGATCAAGGCATGGTCAAGGAGAATCAACAAGCATGAAAGACGAATCCATAAGCCTCAATAAATTCATAAGCAGTACCGGTATCTGTTCCCGCCGCGAGGCGGACAAATGGATTGATGCGGGTCGAGTCAAGCTCAATGGAAAAGTTGCCCGGAAGGGCAATCGGGTATTTCCCGAAGACGAAGTGCTGGTGGATGGAAAACCATTGGCGGCGAAGCCGGATTTCGTTTATATCGCCTTGAACAAACCACCCGGTATTACTTGCACCACCGACCTCAAAGATCCCGATAATATCGTTGACTTTGTTTCCCATCCGGAACGCATTTTTCACATAGGTAGATTGGACAAAGCTTCAACGGGACTCATTTTTCTCACCAATGATGGCGATATCGTCAACCACATTCTCCGCGAGGAAAACAGCCACGAAAAAGAATACATCGTAACGGTTGATAAACCGGTTACGGATAGATTTGTCTACCGGATGAGTAAAGGAGTAAATATCCTAGGAACAAGGACGAAAAGGTGCAAAGTTGAAAAATTGGGAAAGTTCAAATTCCGCATCATCCTCACACAAGGACTCAATCGCCAAATCCGCCGTATGTGTTCCGTCTTCGATTACAAAGTCATCACGTTACGCAGGGTTCGTATCATGGATATCCGCCTAGGAAATCTCAAAGAAGGGGAGTGGAGGGATTTGACCAAGGAAGAGATTGAAAGTATCAAGCGATAGACATTGAAAAAGGGCCGCCCCCGAATAGAGACGACCCTTGTAAAACAAATGCTATGAGGTCTTAGAATGTTATGACTTCACAAACTTGAAAGTTTGCTTTTTATCTCCTGTGGTCAGTGTCAATATATAATACCCCGCTTCAAACGATTTTACATCCAAAGACTCCCTATGCTTACCGCTTCCGCGGAATAGCTCCTTACGGAGAATGGATTGTCCCATCATATTGGTAACCTCAATGGAAACGGCTCCTCTTTCTTCCATTTCGAAACTCAAATGTAGGGTGCTCAACACTGGATTCGGGAAGAGATCTGCTTGAGGTGTCAGGCGGGTATGCACACTGTTCTCGGCTGTCCGGGTAGCTACCGGTATATAATTGATATGTGGGCTATAAATTCCGTAAATACTACACTGTGTCCTTACGGAGAATTGATATGTCGTACCGGGCATCAATCCGGAAATATTTTTAGCGGGCGTTGAGCTACCGGTACCTACAATGCTCCAATTCGGATTACCCGAAGCCCTGTATCTTACTTGGTAGTTGGTCGCTCCAGTAACAGCGTCCCAAGTCACTCGGACGGCTCCGCTAGCAAGCGTAGTCGCCGATATGTTGACTGGATAATCACAGAGTTCAAACAAGAAGGTATGCATAGCAGAATAATCCGTATAACCTTCACCGCAATTCGCTCGAACATTACACTCATACTCAACACCATCAGTAAGTCCTGCTAAAGATTTATAGTTATTGTCGTTTCCGGTTCCTTTCACCGTCCAAGTAGTTGTGCCAATAGGTCGATAGCGAACCTGATAAAGCGTAGCGCCCGGCACGGCATCCCAAGTGATTCGACGTCCGACACCCCCGTCCAAAGGAACGGGTATAGACGATACATTGACAGGTGAAGGACATACATAATCCGAGTCAGTAGTAAATGTGTAAGAATCAGAATAAGCGGAATAGAAACCATCTGTACATTCCGTCCGGATTTGATACTCATAAGAAGTGCTTGCAGTCAATCCGGAAATGGTTTTTAAATCATTACCCGGAGTGGAACCCGTCACTGTCCACGCTCCACTGCTACCTGATTCCCGGTAACGGATTTGATAGCGGGTGAAGTTGTCGGCATGCGTCCACAATATCCTAACTCTGTCACTACCCAATACGTTTGCGGTCACATCTGTAGGTTGTTGACATGCGCTCATGTACCATCTTTCAATCGCCGTGTAATCTGTCCAACCACCACAACATTCCGCTCGGATACGGTACTCATAATATTTTCCGGCGGTCAATCCGGAAAGAGTAGTAGAGTTGGTGAATGTCCCCTTGAGTTGCCAGGTAGCTTCTCCTAGCTCTCGGTATCGGACTTGATACTTGGTAGCGGCAGGTACAGCGTCCCAATTTAAGGTCACAGATGTGTTGGATAGTATATTTTCACTATAACCGACCGGAACATAACACTCGGTTTCTCCTCCGATCAGATTGACGGAAACATTAACGTCCCGATATTCATGGGCTTGGTAATCGATACGGATTAGATACGCTCTTTCCTGTTCTGCTTCTATAGTCATTTTAGGCGTAGAACTTCCGACACTACATCCTCCGGATGAATTCGAAGCAAAGCCGGTAACCAGATCGCGGATATTGAAACTTACACCGAGGTAAGGATCCGAACTTCCACAAAGTGAAACTTCAATGGAATCCGTACAGGCAGTCGTGGTAAGAGAAAAATAAATATCCGCATTTCGTCCACCGTCAACAGAAGTATAGCAAACGGGACTATAGGTTTGATTGAACGGAAAGGTGGTGATAGGAATAGGATTTTCCTTGGTTCCTTCAGCAAATGGAGTGTCGCAATTCGTATAAAATTCATAGGGGCCGGTCGTGCCGCAATCATTCGTTACATAAACTTCATATAAAGTGCCA
>JAHDCE010000699.1 GCA_020630045.1 Saprospiraceae bacterium
GACGGCACATTCTCCAGTGACCTGTCGATGACCAACACCTGCCAACAGGGTTCGTTTTTCATCGGTAAACACACACATGACAAATGCGATGACGGAATAAAAAACGTCGGTTCTCCGAAAGGAGGAAAATTCATGATTGTCCAAGGAACACAAGGTGTCATCTGGAGGCAAAAAGTCAATTTGCTCGAAGACAACCTTTACAATTTTTCTGCACGGTTCAACACTTCCGTTTCTAGAAACGGGGCACCACACTTAATCGTAGCCGTCAATGGTAAAAAAATCGGAACACTGGTTTCTTCTGAAAAGGACAAGTCTGACGAGGGTAGCTGGCAAAGGGTTTGTTTCGAGTGGACATCACATATTTCCGGGCCGGTTTCTTTGGAAATCATACAAGAATCTTACGGCAACTTCACATACGCATTGGACGACATCAGTTTCAGGTTCCAATCCATTGACGTGATTCCGGGACAATTGATGGTCACCTTCAAAGAAGGCGTGCCACAGTCTGAAATTGACTCCTTGACGGAATTATACGCCGAAATATCTTATCCCTGCAATTCCTGTGAAAGCACCTACTTGTGGATGCTCAACCAATTTCCCATCATCATCGGGCGTGACACTATCGTGGATATCGAAGACGGACGGAAGAAACTTAAGAAAAAAACACAAATCCAAGACGGTGATTACAACTATTGGACATCGGGGCATGACGCCGGAGCCGATCGGTCAAGGCTGCATCGTGATGCGGATACCTTTTTCAGTAAGCGGCTACGAGGGAACTCGGGGAACGATTTCACGGATCCGACATTGCCCGGCTCGGATAAGGACGGCGATTGCTCGACGGTTGTCGCAGTGCTGGATACGGGTATCGACATCGACCACCCGTTTTTTCAAAACAATCTATGGAAAGGGGAAAACACCTGCCCCTCTGACGCCACCATCGGGTACGATTTCGTCAACGGCGATACAAATCCGGATGATGACCATATTACGGGGCATGGGACTAGGGTCGCCAGTATCCTCAAGCAGGAATATGATTCTTTTTTTGAAGAAGGGGAAAACGATAACGGTCTCCAATTGATGCCCGTCAAAGTACAAGACGAACAAGGATTCGGCTCATTATTCGATGTAGTTTGCGGCATTTCATATGCCATTGAAAACGGTGCGGATGTTATTAACATGAGCATCGGATACCAAGGGGATTCCACTACCATATTGTATAACATTATCGAAGAAGCGAAAGAGGAAGGTATCATTCTAGTCGCATCGGCGGGAAATAACGGACAGAACGCTGACTTGTATCACCATTATCCTTCTAATCATAGTAATGAGAATATTGTTTCGGTGGCGGCGAATGGAATTATAAAAATTCATGAAGGAAGCAATTGGGGAGAAAAAAATGTTGACATTTCTGCGTTTGGCCGCTTTCGTCGATTTGGCAACTACAACTCCAACTTTATTGCTATTCCCTTAGAGCTTGAATTAGAAACCTACCCTTCTGCCCATGAAAATTATGAACTATACTATAACAACCAAATAGGTTATGCCAACGTAGAACTCCCCATTTTAGTTATTAATAATCAATGGATTCATTGGGGAACTTCTTTTGCAGCACCTAGGATATCGGGTTGTATTGCGATTGTTAGCAACGCTAATCAAAATCCAATACAATTAATAAAAGAAACAAGTACAACAAATCTTATTGCAAATTCAACATCAAGTCATAGACTTCCTTTTGAAATAGTTCCAGAAGGTGCGACCCTCCTAAATCCAAATGCAGTTGTTGGTCAAAACAATAATAAATTAAATTCCAAAA
>JAHDCE010000072.1 GCA_020630045.1 Saprospiraceae bacterium
CGCGACCCTCAGCTTGGAAGGCTGATGCTCTACCAACTGAGCTACTCCCGCAATATTTGAGTGTGGGGATGATAGGAATCGAACCTATTCAGACGTAGTCACCGGATTTACAGTCCGGCCCGGCTCTCCAACTCCGGCGCATCCCCAACATATTCAATATGTCAAAATGACAATGAGCCAGCAGAGGGATTCGAACCCCCGACCCGCTGATTACAAATCAGCTGCTCTGGCCAACTGAGCTATGCTGGCTTTTTTCGAAAAGCAATCAAAACCATTGTTTTGAATTTAACTACTTTTTAAAAGCGACTGCAAATCTACACTTTTTTTTTGTAAATGGAAATATCGGATAAATTTTTCCAAAAAATATTTGTGTGTGAAATATCTAAGAACCTGAATGGAAATATGGGGTATAAAGTTCCCCAACTAGAACCGGAGGGAAAAAATCCCTCCGGTTCCTAAGTTTAGACTTTAAAAATTAGTCATATTCCTGAATTGTGGCAAGAAAATGTATCTGTCCATCCAACTTTATTTAACAAGGAGTTTTCTAAATATTCGTTCCTCTCCCCTTCCTAATTCTAGAATCAAAGTACCAGTAGGGTTATTATCTAAATCTACTGAATAATTAAATCCACTATTGGTTACAAGGATATTTTCGGCATGTATAGTTCGTCCTAATATGTCATATACACGAATAATGATTTCTTCACCGGCCATACCATCAAATGTGATTTGGAATTGACCATTGTTAGGATTTGGAAATACGGATGCATTTGCTCCGTCTTCAAAAGGTTCATCCGTTGATGTTGTTAGTATGGAATAAGTGATGGAATCCACACCACAACCATTTTCCACTTTCAATTTCACTTCATAATTAGTGTCCAATGAAGCATAATTGTGGGTCGGATTGGCCTCATAACTAGTATTGCCATCTCCGAAATCCCATGTATAAGAATATACATCCGTTGAGAGGCTGGTGAATTCCACAAAAGCCCAACTTTGAACGAAACTAAAGTCAGCAGTTGGTTCATCATTGTGCAGACCTACAGCTGCAGTTAACGATTTTGTACTAGTGCCTGCACTATTAGTGACCACTAATTCTACATCATATACTCCCGGAGAATTGTATGTAATCACTGGATTTCTCTCATTAGAAGTGCTTGGTGTCCCTCCGGGGAAAGACCAGCTCCAAGTATCTATCACTCCGATAGAATTGTCATAAAAATCAGCTTCAAATGTAGTTCCGCAACCTAGGAAGGTTCCAGTTTCAAAATCGGCGATAGGAGTTGCAGATGACGAAATACAACTTGTATTCACATAAACATTGTCTATGAAAAGGTTATTACCATTATTGTTGTAGGTTTCGAGTTTGAATCGGACATCATCCAATCCTGCAAAGGCTGAGATGTCAATCTCAAGACAGCTTGAAGGAACAAGTGTGCCTGTACACCATTCGTCTATATTTTGAGGAATAAATGCGCCATTCAACAAGGAGAAGGTCGCAAAATTAAAACTGCCATTTTCAGCATCTGCAAACACCCTGTGCGGGAAGGTATTTCCACCATCCGTAGAGACATAAACTATCAAAGAGTCATTATCTGCCAAGGGTCGAGCTCGGTAGGCATATTCAACATTCAATGTTGCAGAAACCACTCCATACAAATCGACTTTTGGAGAAATTAATCCGTCTCTTTGCCCAATGTCTGTATAATCCCAATGGTTCATATAATATGCACCAAAGCTATTGTCATCTACACCTGCATCAACAACTCTGAATTGCCAAGAAATACCCCCATCCGGGTTATCGACTGTCCAAGACGCCGAGTTATCATCAAAATCATGGATAAAGTTGAGAACCTCTAAATTTTCGTCAACTACGATAGCTCCGTTAAAAGTCTCAGTACTCGTTCCGAAGTCATTTGATGCTGTTAAAGTCACATTATAAGTACCAGGTGAATTATATGTAACAATAGGGTTAGCCATATTTGAGGAAGAAGGATTTCCACCGGGAAATGACCAATTCCAAGATGTGGGACCAAAAAAGGACTCATCAAAAACTTGAATAGGTTCACCCGGACAAGCGGATGAAACATTGGTTCCCATTCCTAACAAGGGAGCAGTGCTTGGCGAAACACAAAACAGGGCTTGTTGCGCATTAACACGACCGGCCCCTAATTTTCCATTGTATGCAGGATTAAATAATGAGATATCATCAGCTGTTGCCTTAAGGCATTGTTCTATTTGGTCATTTGTCAGAACTTCGTTGAAGGACCTCATCAATGCACAAACCCCTGCAGTAACAGGTGAGGCCATTGAGGTTCCTGATGCGTATCCATAATTATCAAATGGTCTAGTCGCCAAAATATCGGAACCGGGAGCAGCAATGTCTATCCATTCTCCGAAGTTAGAAAAATTACTCTTCGCATCCGTAAAGGTTGTACTTGCAACCGCTACTACATTTTCATACTGAGCGGGGAACTGTGCTATATCTTGTCCATCATTTCCAGCAGCTGCAATCAATAAACAATCATTAGCGTGAGCTTGGTTGATTACATTTTGGTTGGTAATAGAGTAAAACGTTCCACCCCAAGACATATTTATGACATCTGCATATACAGATGCCGCATAAGCGACTCCTAAATACCCTTGGTTGACTACAGGATCCGTCTCAGAATCATAAGTAGCTTTTACTCCGATGATTTTCACACTGTGCCCTACAGAAGCAACTCCTAATGAATTATTAGTCGCTGCGGCGGCACAACCCGCGACATGTGTACCATGACTTAAACTAGGATTAGTCGATGGCGGAGCAGGACTTGCATTATTATTCGCCACATCCCATCCAAACACATCATCCACTTTGCCATTCCCGTCATCATCTTGGAGATTACCTGGAATCTCATTGGGGTTAACCCATCTATTGGGTTGTAAATCTTCATGAAAAACATCTACTGCGTCATCTACAATCGCAACTGTACCAGTAGCACCGCCAGTATGAATATCGTGTGCCAAGTAAGCCGAGATTTTATCTAAATGCCATTGTTCGCCGACTCTGGGGTCATTAGGCACAATTGTTTTTCGGTCAATCGGTTTTTGTTCAGCATATTCTACAAAATCCAATTCCTCAAAATCACGAATTAAATCATAGACCTTTTCTATTTGATTGAATTTGATAGTATAAGTACGGTCGAAAATCGGAGTTTTCAAAAATATGAACTGCCGTTCAATTTCGGTGAATTCATATTTTTCAGCTAATTCTTTGACCTCTCTAAAGCGATGATTTGTCAATACATCCTCTAAATCTTCGAATAAATGGTTTGACTCATTTTTTATTTTCATGTACATGACCCCATCCCAACAATCTTTGTGCACAGTCTGGGCGGATAATGTGGTTACAAATGCAAGTGCTAGGAAAAGGCTAAAGAATCTCATACTCTGAATTTTGATTTTAATAAGTCCTTGAATTGCTGGAATCAATTTGGTATAAAAATAAGAAAATATCCTCCTTTGTTCATATTTAACCCTAAAGAATGTCATCATCTTTCCATAACAAAAAAGCCTTCTTCCTACTTTGGTCAAAGTAAGAAGAAGGCAACTGTTAGATTCGCTTATTTCCTAATGGGAAAATAAGCGAATTATAGTTTAGTCAACACAGAGTTTCCTTGGTCACCATAACCATTACTCCATGATAAAGAAATCGTGCCATCAGGGTTGACAGCACCACTTCCGGAAAACTCATCATCATAGAAGATATCCGGAGACTCTTCCGTAATGATTGTAATTGAAGTACCGTTGACAACAAAGGTTGCCGGATTCGGCCCTGCGATACCCCAATAGTTAACATACATTCCCATTGTAATGTCATCAATGGTATATTTTCCATCTCCATCACAACCAACACCGGTGATGGTCAATGTAACACCATAATCCCAAGGATCTATGGGTGTACCCAAGTTTCCTGAGCCATCACCGGCTCCTCCGGTGGTTACTTCAGAATACTGGCCTTCCAATGGAAGTACACAATCATTATCCACGATGGTGAATTCATGTGTGCTGTTCAAGCCATCAGGTCCGGGGAAGCCGGCAGGTACTGAAGAATTGACGATGGTAAAAGTAATGACTTTGTCACCTTCAAGAACGAAGTTATCAATTAATTGAACCATTATCGTATCAGTATATTCATTCGCATCAAGTGTGAATGAAGTCGGGCTGGTAATGATATAATCCAATCCTTCCACTGCTGTATCAGAAGAATACTGAACTTCAAAAGAACCACCTACTGGATTGTTCTTACTAAAGAAAATCGGGATGGCGATCGGAGTCGGAATTGACTCATCATTAGAAGACGCCGCATTCAAAAAGTGAATGTTATCTCCATCTGAATAGACCTCCGGCCCTTCATCTTTACAAGCTGTGAAAAGCAGCCCGGAAAGGATGAATAGGAAGGCTATTTTATTAAAAATTTTCATGATTTCATGATTTTTAAAATGAATGAAAATTCATGAATACACTCTCTAAGAGTGTATTCATGAAAATGGAACACGGATTAATATCCGGGATTCTGAACCATATTGTCGTTTGCGTTCATTTCGCTTTGTGGAATTGGCGCTAACCAACGGTGATCTGTTGCAGGAAGCAAACAAGCACCGGAGTTACAATCACTACCACGAACACAATCAATAGCATTACGCTTTAACTGGAACCAACGGTCAGCTTCGTAGCAAAGCTCCTTGCGACGTTCCAACATGATAGCATCAAATAAAGCTCCACCTGACTCAGAACCAGTAGAAGCTCCACGAGCGGTACGTACAGCATTCAAATCGGCCAAACCTCCACCGCTTGAACGGTATTCGGCTTCAGCACGGATAAGATAAACCTCAGACATACGAATATACTTGATATCATTCAATCCGAAGATACCTTCAGCTGTTCTTCCCGGGTATTTGTTCACGATATAATCGGAAGGACCGGCAAGGAAGAAAATTTGTCCACGGATATCGCTAGCCTCATATGAGTTGATCAAATCATCAGTAGGAGCAAAGAAGTTATCACCTGTACTTGCTTCAAAGAAACTTTGACCGAAAGAACTACCTGTGTTGGTAATCATCCAAAGTGTTTCACCTGTCAAGTCTTCCTTAAACATTTGCTGGTATTCAGTGGCACCTGAAAGGCTTGGAGCAGAAGCACTGCTAATTACATTATTAGCGTGTGTTTTTGCACCTGCCCAATCACCTCTTTCCAATTTAGTACGAGCTAATAAAGCTTCGATAGCAAGAGGATTCAAACGAGATGCATCTCCGGTATCAGAAACCAAAGACAAGGCTTCGGTGAAATCCGAAATGATATTATTGTAAACTTCTCCGATAGTGCTACGAGCCGGTTCAGCCTGAGGATTGTTCGCCGTATTCATATATGGAATACCTAAGCCACCTTCACCATCTTCTGCACGTGCAGCGTGCATACGAAGAATATCCAAGTGAGCTGCGGCACGAATAGCCAAAGCTTCACCTCTAAGTTGATTACGTTCAGCATCGGTCGCATCAGTAATCAAATCCAAATTGAAGATGACGTCATTTGCACGGAAGATAGGTCTCCAACGAGTAGCCCAACCCAAATCATCATCCGAGTTGTACTGCCAAGAGTGGGTAAATACACCTTGACCACGATTACCGGAACCGATTTTCAAATTATCCGCCAAACGAGCGTTGTTCAAAATATAAGAACTACTTACCATTCCGCTGTAAGCACCAAATAGTACTTTTTCAGCGTCTTCAACTGTTTCGAAAACAGCTGAGGGATCCAGAGCGTCCGTCAATTCGGGCTCTAGGAAGTCATTACAAGCAGTGAAACTTACGACCGCGAGTAATGCTATAAATAATTTATTAATACTTTTTTTCATTGTTCTATACTATTTAAGATAGAAAATTAAACATGATTCATTCTTAGAACCCAACTTCCAAACCGAAAGTAAATGTTCTTGGTACCGGATATTCGTACTGAGCGATGTTGTTATCAATCTCAGGGTCGAATCCTGTAAATTGTGTTACTGTGAACAAGTTTTGCGCTTGAGCGAAAACAGTCACGTCCTTAAGGTATCCTTTGAAGATATCTTTTGGAAGAGAGTAAGACAAAGACAAGTTACGGAAACGAAGGAAAGATCCGTCTTCAATATCTCTGGAAGAGAATTCACGTACAGAACGACCACCTGTTACCGGGTCGATAATACCTTGGAATTCTGTTACGTCACCTGGATTTTTCCAAATATCGTTCATTTCAGTACTCAAGTTGTAAAGAACGAAGTTGTGGTTCTGCTGGAAGAATGTCTGGTTGTTGAACAATGTGTTTCCGCGAACGAAAGAGAATGTAGCGGAAAGCACCAAACCTTTGTATCCCAAAGATGTTCCGAAACCACCTACAAGTGGCGGCTCAGGAGTACCATAAATAGTCGCATTGTTAGCTGCTGAATATACATTAGTTACATTGCCATCCAAATCATAGTACAATGGCTGACCATTGGCTGGGTCAACACCTGCATAACCTACGATAAAGTGCGTGTTGAAAGGCAACCCTTCCTTAGCGATAGAAGTACCGAATTCAAACTCATCTTCACCACCAAGGTCGGTAATTTCATTGTCATTGTAAGCTAGGTTACCATTAACAGACCAAGTGAAACCTTTTACGTTCAATACATCAACGTTCATGTTTAACTCGACACCACGGTTCCTCATCTTACCTGAGTTAATGTCAACTGCTCCGAATGCACCTGAAGCGGCACTAGAAAGAGACTGCTGAAGGAAAAGATCTGAAGTTACATTATTATACAAATCTAAAGTACCATTAATTCGCTTCAAGAAACCGAACTCAAGACGAAGGTTCGCTTGGTTCAATTCTTCCCACTTCAAGTCAGGACGACCGATAGTTGCTTGTGTGTAAGTCGCTTTGTCTCCGTAAGTACCTGTTCCATATAAAGAACGAGATTCGAAGTTACCGATACCTTCAGAGTTACCGTTCACACCATAACTAATACTAAGTTTAGCACGATCTAACCATGAAAGGTTCTTAGCAAATTCTTCGTCACTGATATTCCAACCTGCAGAAACAGACCAGAAGTTACCCCAACGGAAGTTTTCACCGAAAGCAGAAACTGCTTCACGACGAATAGAACCGGAAACGATATACTTACCAGAATAAATATAATCCGCATTGAAGAAGTAAGCTGCGTTAGAACGCTGAGTTTTAGAACCACCTACAGAAGCGATGAAGTCATTGTTATCGAATCCGGAAGTGATTGAAGCTGCGGTGGTTGGCAACTTAGGGTCCAAACCATAACCTGTGTATCCGAAAGAACGGAACAAGCTTCTTTGAAGTTCTCCACCGACAAGCGCAAAGATTTTGTGCTTACCGTCAGCGAACTTTTTGTCATAAGAAAGTGTATTGGTACCGATCCACTGGGGCTGGCGCAAATATCCTTCAGCAAATGAACCTTGACCGCCACGAACACTATTCGGGTTAGAACCACGGACAGAAAGTGGATCTAGCCATCTTTCATCTGTTTGTTCTGTATAATCCATACCCCACTGAGAGCGAACTTTCAAACCATCAATGATTTTGAATTCGGCATAAATGTTACCGACACCTTTCAATTCGTCTACTACATTAGTTGCACGTTCTGTCAACTCGATTACATTAACAGAGTTAGACAAACCTTGACTTGGGTTGGCCGCTATCGGCCGAGCGATATTGTAGCTACCATCCGGGTTAAACGGATTCTCATATGGGTTAGCTAAGTAAACCGCCGTAAATGGATTAGACAAAGAAACGCTGTTTTCAGATTCAACGAAGTTTCTTCGAGAATAACCTATTGTACCACGGAAACCGAACTTCAAACGATCATTCGCTTGGTGATCGATATTGAAACGCGTACTGGCACGTTTTAAGTCAGAACGAATCGTTTGACCTTCTTGATCCAAGTAAGAAGCGGAAACATAGAAAGAAGTTTTCTCGCTACCACCTGAAACGGCTAAATCGTGCTGCTTCATAATCGCAGTACGGAAAAAGAAATCAGTCCAATCAGTATTCACGTTGGACATAGAATCAATAACCGCTGGATTGTACCCGGGAGACTCAGGAGAACCGAACCAGAAACCTGGACGATATTGAGCTGTAGTCGGCCCAGTTACAGGATCACCGATTCCATTTTCGAATTCAACTGTTCCTTGATACAACTCAAAAGCCAACTTCTCAGCAGAGTTCATCATTGTGAAACGCTCTTGTGTTGGAGTCGTCAAACCATACTGTGTACGATAAGTAATACGAGTAGGCTGATCCGCTTTCATTTTACCGGACTTGGTAGTAATCAAGATTACACCATTCGCACCACGTGCACCATAAAGTGCAATAGCGGAAGCATCTTTCAATACCTGTACACTTTCGATGTCAGAAGGGTTAATGTTTGACATGACGTCCGGATCGATTGGAACACCATCCATGTAATAAACAGGTTCGCTTGATCCTAAGATAGAACCAGCACCCCTCAATTGTACCTTTCCGGCACCATTACCCGGCTGACCTGTACCGGCCATAATCTGAAGACCGGAAACCTGACCTTGAAGAATGTTATCAAAGGTCGGAATCGGAATTCTTTCGATCTTTTCAGAGCCAACCACTTCAACAGAACCAGTTGTCTCCGCACGAGTCTTTTTGTAGAATCGGGTGGTTACTTCAACCACTTCCAATAATTCGGATTCCACAGCGAGAAGGACAGTAATGTTGTCAACTCCTACAATGGAAACGATTTGGGTGGCGTATCCTGCATAGGAAACCTCCAACTCCGTTGCGTCGCTTGGCACATCAATAGAAAACGTACCATCGTACTCCGTAGAAGTACCGAGGGCATCGCTGCCAACGACAATTACATTTGCACCGATAGCCTCTTCTCCGTCTTCAAGAGTGACTATACCGGTAATGGTTCTCTGGGCGAAGGTCGAACCTATTGCTAGGAGTACCATCACTAGAACCAGTGAAAAATGTTTCATACCGTAATCAAATTTTAATGAAAAAATATAGTTAAAGATTATTTAACAATTGCCAAATTTATGGAATATTTCGAATTCCACTAAAGACTAACACAAGCTTTTTTACGAATTGTCTTGAATACACTAAACTTTTATCTATAACCGCGTCAATTATGGACAAAAGAATTACAGCTCAAGCAAAAACTTGATGAATTTCAAATAATTATGGTAGATTTCGAACGAGATTGGGAAATGGAAAACAACTTCCATTTTATTTGGGTGTCTTTCGTTCCTTTAATAAACTGTTAAGGATTTAGTTTCGCTGCCTTGCACCAAATAAAAAACGAGTCATTTTCAAAAGAAAATGACTCGTCAGTATAGTTTTAAAGAATTTCACCCCTTTAAAGGGGATAAATTATCCTTCAAACAATAATTCATCAGTAGTAGGATCGTAGAAACGGTAAGTTGTTCCTGACTTCACGAACTTGTACAATGTTTTCTCAACACCGGCAGCATCATCAGAATTGATGTAAACAGCAGGATCGACCGGCAACATTACATCGTTATACAAACCACCACGTGTCAGATAAACAGTCATTGGGAAAGTAACCGTGCTACCATCAGTAGGTACGATACCATTCGACCAAAGGTTCAACACTAGGTAGTAAGTACCATCTGCCCAAGTCGTACCGAAAGACATATCTTCCGGACAATCACCTGTAGCCGCATCATAGTTACCTGAATCCATCATTGCTTCGTCATAAATCAAGACATCGATGTCTACTTCATCACAAAATACTCGCTCAACACCATCAACCATAGCGGTTCCGCTCCAGTCATAAATGGCAACTGCAGTATTGCTCACGAAGTTATTCAACGTCACATCATAAGTAGTCGTAGTCAAATTAACATTTGAAGTACGCTCATCACCAATTTGGATGGTGAATGTCTCAGAGCCTTCAACGACCAAATCATTGTAAGTCGTAAGAGCTCCGGACCCCATCGTTGTACCGGCAGGAATTATAACCAAGTGATCGATATCAAAATCTTCACCTTCTGTTGCAGTTCCTCCTTCAACTACAGAAACGTTGACTCGGACATCAACTACTTGTGGTTCGCTCAATGTAATGGTGAAAGGAAAAACGTCATCCCTTTCAGTAGTCGATGCAGGTGCTGTCCATTCGACGGAAGCGGTCGGATTAGTGGCGGTTAAGTTGCTATAATCCGTAAAGTCCTCATCTTTACATTGTGAGAATCCAAGAAGGATGACAGCGGCACCAAGACCGGTCACACTTTTGGAAAGAATATTCTTAAGTTTCATTTTCTATTATTAATTTAAAAATGATGAAACCGAAGGAAGCAAAGGATTCGAATCCTTTGCATCCTTCGTGTTTGAAATGGAGAAAACCAGTTTTACTGCTTTTCTAGTTTGTAGTAAAATTGACGAGTTCCTGAGTCCCTGATATATCCGTGAGACATAATCAATTGATCACGTCCATTGACATCATCTTTGATAGCCATCATTGATTCAGAACAAAGGGCATCCGGCAACTCACCCGGATCATCTACACAGTTAGCGACTTCGTCAGCGCTCCATACCGTCTGAACGGCTCCTGCATACTCTTTAGGAATAGTAATGTTTCCATCACCATCGATAGTAAAGTAAAACTCATTATCAGGATCTTGATCCAAAGAAAAAGGACCATTCGCCAAAATGTGGTAAGTAACCGGATCTACGGACTCAACAACTACAGTTGCGCCATTCCAACCACCTTGTGGTCCGGCAGTAGGGTGGATATAGTTACTTTCGATAACGGTATAAGTACCCGCGAAACGAGTAGAAACCGCCACTTTAGTACTTCCACGATTCAAGTGAGAATTTCCGCTATCTGTTTTAGCAATATAAGTCAAAACAAAAGCGTCACCAATCGCCAATTGAGTATCATCAACAGGAACCGGAGCACCACCGGCTGTCAAACCAGCAATCAAATCTTCATATTTGAAATCAAAAGAAATGAAATCAGTAGAACTAGATGGTACAGACAAAGTAGTCATCAATACATTCTCAGATGTACCTTGAGCACCTTGGAATTGTTTGTAAACATCAATAGAAGTTGTTTTGACACTTCCTTGATATACTTTCAATGAAGAAGTATATGTGGCGCCGTCACCTACAACATAGTTCAATAGGCCGTTAACGACTTCTACCAAACCTCCTTCAATCGCATTATCGCCTACATTATCGTCTTCACTACAAGAAGTAAATACAAGACCAACAATAGCGAAGTAAGAACTTTAAATTTTTCATAATCATTTTCAATTTTAAAATGGT
>JAHDCE010000073.1 GCA_020630045.1 Saprospiraceae bacterium
ATACACGCTCAACATCGTAGGAGGAAGTTCATTTACTTGGAAAATCCAACACAATGTACTCCACCATACCTATACCAATATTTACGAATTGGATGAAGATATTGACGACAAACCATTCCTCCGTTTGTCTCCACATGGTAAATACAAGAGTTATCATAAGTTCCAACACATTTACGCTTTCTTCCTTTATGGACTGGCTACTTTGAGTTGGATTCTTTTCAAAGATTTCAAGCAACTCAAGTTCTACAACCAATCGGGCATGACGGAACGTAGTGGTTTCCTACCCAAAAAAGAAGCTCTTATTATGATTTTGAGCAAAGTAATGTATATCGGTTATATCATCGTTCTTCCAATTGTCCTAGGAGTTGCTTGGTGGGCAGTACTCGCCGGATTTGTCCTTATGCATTTCATTGCTGGGCTTTATATCACTACAATTTTTCAATTGGCTCATGTAGTTGAAGGTCCAGAGCATTTTTCTCCGACTCCTACAGGTACAATGGAAAATACTTGGGCTGTTCATCAATTGAAATGTACTGCTAATTTCGCTTGTGACAACAAGGTTGTTAGTTGGCTTTCAGGCGGTCTCAATCATCAAGTCGAGCACCATTTATTCCCTTCTATTTGCCATATCCACTATGAGCATATTTCTAAAATAGTAAAGCAAACCGCCAATGAGTTCGGATTGCCATATTATGAAAACAAGAAATTTTCTACGGCCGTCGCTTCGCACCTTCGGGTACTGAGAGATTTTGGTCAGAGGCCGGTTTCACTCTCCTAGTGCATCGTAAGTAAATAATGCATGAAAATGCCCGAGCCATTAGTGTATGACTCGGGCATTTTCGATGAAGCCATCAGACAGGTTTCTATTTTCGAACGTTTTTGACAAACGATTGAGAATAGGTTTTGTCTTCCAGTTCCCATTTGATGAAATAAACGCCTTCCGGCAAAAAGGAAACGTCGATTTGTCCTTGGAGTTGGGGTCGAATATTCCGGATTATTTCTCCTATGGAATTAACAATTGAAATATTGTCGGGCATTTCTCCATTCAAAAAAGAATAGTTCAGCATCTCGCTAGTGGGATTCGGATAAATTGAAATACTCAGTTCATTTTCCAAATCATTTAGGGATGTCGTTGTCGTCACCTCTACTTGCCCTTGAATTTCCAAATCACCCCTTATTATCGTCACCCCATAAGTTCCGGGTTCGGTAATCATCCTAGAAGAAGAGGTCAATCCGTCACTCCATAAATATGAAACATTTTCACCTACAAATACATCCAATTCCAAGGTTTCGCCAGGTGATAACACCATCGCTTCTACCATGTTTTTCCCTACAGGATCAGCAGGCGGAGCGGCTAAATCGTCCAAGGACATATTGATAATGGGAGCAACTGCACCTTCCGTATTTTGAATGTCAACGACATCCAACAATTCTCCATTATCCAAATCCACGACATACAAACTATTTTGTCTGAGGTAATAATATTTCCGGGAAACCGGATCAATATCACAATCATTGGAATTAAATCCATCAGGACTGAGAACGGCTTCTGAAATAACATCTACGACTCCTGTTTCGACATCTATAGAAGCAAGTCTTAATTCCCCGGTATACTCAGGAAACAAGGGATTAGGAGGAGGTCCACCATTAAACAATACCCCATAGACTTTATCATTGACCCAATCATAGGTCATATTCATAAAAAATTGAGCATAATCATTCGGAGGGAAAGAGATGGCTACTTCATGAAGGGGTTCACCTGAATCTAAGTCAATGGTAAACAGTTTATCGGAAGCCACGAAAAAGTATCGTCTGTTAATCGGATCGATATCGGAGTTACCTTGTGAAAAGGTCTGTGTATTAAATGGCATTTCGGAGATAACATCGGTTTCTCCTGTTTCAGGATTCACCTTTGTCAACCGCAATTCCATCACTCCATCCATGTAATCATATTTCAAACCATATAGGTGTTCATCCAACCAGTTAAAAGCGAAATTGGCCAAAGGCACAACATTGCTCTCTGAAGAGGATAGACTTACCATAAAGGCGGCTTCTCCTGTGGTAGCATCTACCGTATACAACTGATTGGAATCTCCGCTTCCTCTCATATAAAAATAGCGTTTCAGGAAGGGGTCATAATCCGCGACACCAGACTGAAATGCATCGGGGCTAATGGCGGCGGGGGAAATAATTTCCACTTCTCCGGTCGAGACTTGCATTTTGGCGAATCGTAGTTCGCTGTTTTTAAAATACAGCCCTACAATTTCCTGTTGTGCGTTGGATGCATTCGAACCGAGTAGATACAGGAAGACTATTAGAAATAAGATTCTTTTTTCCATTGGATTCATTTTTAATGGTGAGATAGATAAATAATCAACCGTGACACAGCATCTCCTATAAGACAATTGCCAAACAACCATCTAACGGAATTGTTGCAACATTAACAAAATCAAGCCATTGGAGGCGAAGGGTCATTTTCTTCAGGTAGAACATCATTTTCTTTTTCCCGGAAGGGAGACCTTCCGTCATGATCCCTTATCATTCGCCTTGTATAAATGAATGTGATACCTAAAGTCACCAATGCTAAAAACGACAACTGAGGAAACATTTGCTGGAAAAGGAAAAAGTCATAGGCTCCGTGCACTAGGACGGCTCCACCTAAACCCAGTAAGATATGTTGGATTCGCTTGCCGGGTTTGAATTTGGCCCAACCAAGATGATAGCCCATAATGATACCGAACATCGCATGGGCAGGAACTGCAGTAAAGGCCCTTAGTATCACGGTTTCCATACCATATGCATTGGAGTACAGGATGTTTTCGATGGTCGCGAATCCCATAGAAACCATCAAGGAATAAACGATGCCGTCCAAAGGTTCGTTGAAGGGTTTCCAAGGATAGGCACATAACATCACTGCTATCAATTTCACCAATTCTTCGCTAAACGCAACGACGACGAATGCCAGAATGAACATATCGAACAATCCTCCATCAGAACCGACCCCTAGTCCTTGTCCGAAACGTTCTAAAATAATGGCTGGATACGCACTGGCTACTCCCGCAAAAAAACACAAGAGCAAAAGATAGAAGGGTTCCCTTTCATGTCTGTCCCGCCAGAACATCCATAAACAAAAAACGATGCCCGGTAGAATGGCAAGGAAGGTTTGTAAGGCGGTCATATTATCTAGGAATTATCCGGTATAAAAAATCCATTTCCACAATTCTTTCAAGGTTACTTTTTTCCCATACATCAAGATACCTACCCGGTATATCCTTCCGGATAACCAAACAAAGAAAATGACGGATGCAATGAGGATAACCAGCGAAAGAACGATTTCCCACCAAGCTGGTTGAAACGCCAACCGAGCCGGCATTACAATGGGAGAAAAGAAAGGTACCATCGACGACCAGGTCGCTAGGGAACTATCGGGGTTTTGTACGACTGCAAACATGATATAAAACGCGATTAACACCGGAATCGTAATCGGTAATGTCAAAGATTGGCTTTCTCCCATATCGTCACTCATCGCCGAACCGACGGCGGCGAACAAGGAAGAATACATGAGGTATCCTCCTAGGAAATAGATAATGAACAACGGAACGATTAACAACCAATTTTGGGAAGAAAGCTCTTCCATAATCCTATTGACATTCTCCACCGTTTGATCCATTTCTGCCGCATTGCCGGCCATCGGATTTCCTTGTTGGACTTCTGCGGCATCAATCCCGAATATCAATTGAACAGAAACCAAGATGACCGGAATCAATATTCCCCAAATCGCTACTTGGGTCAATCCTACCAATCCGACTCCTATGATTTTTCCCATCATGAGCTGGAAGGGCTTCAAGGAAGATACCATGACTTCCACGATACGGTTCACTTTTTCTTCCATGACCGAACGCATGACCATCATTCCGTAAAGGAAAACGGCGAAATACATGATAATCCCCATAAAAAAGCCGATGCCGGTAGCGGTATAACTGGACTCCGCCGTCACGGGTGGCGGTGCAGAATCATCCGTAGTTTCCCTTTTGATTTTGACCTTGGTTTTTAGGCTGGCTAGGGTATCGCGATTATACCCGAAGGCATTGATTTTATATTGGTACAATTCCTTGGCGATTTTGCCTTCTATGGTTTGCATGACACCAAGTCCTAGTATGCCTTCTGAGGAATAGTAATTGACCTGATAACTGGAGGTGTCCAGTTTTTTCATTGGGGGCAACTCCAAAACCGCGTCAAACCGGTCATTCTTCTCTATCTCTTCCGGCGTGCCGTCTACACGTTCGAAGGTCAGTCCTTTACCCGGCTCCAGGTTCAATGAATCCTTGCCGAGTAATCGAGCGGAGTCAATGATGGCGATGTGGCGGGGTTCGTCCCCTTCATAAGCCATGATAAAACCGGCGGCGACAAAGAATAAACCAATCGCCAACGGGGTCAATATCGTAGCGATAATGAACGATCTTTTCCTGACTCTTGTCAGGTATTCCCGTTTTATGACCAACATTAATTTATTCATTGGGCGGCAGGTTCTTCTCCGACTACCTGAATGAAAATTTCATTGATGGTCGGCAATATTTCTTCAAAGGAGCGGATAAATACACCCGCTCGTATCAATCGTTCCAAAAAGTTATTGGAATCTTTATCTTCTTCTACTTGAATAATTACTTCTCCAGGTTCGGAAACTAAAGGTTGGACATTTCCAAAGGTCATGCCTTCCGGCAAATCTCCCTCATAGCAAATACGGAATTTGTGTTCTTTAAACCGTTCCTTCACATCCTTTACCGATCCGTCCAAGACATTTTTTCCTTGATGAATCATCACCAGGTATTCACAAATCTCTTCCACTTGTTCCATCCGGTGAGTGGATAAGATAATGCTTGTTCCGTTGTCCCTCAACTCATGGATTTCTTCCTTAATCATATTGGCATTGATCGGATCCAATCCGGAAAAGGGTTCGTATCAACAACTTAGGACTATGCATAACCGTCGAGATGAACTGGACTTTTTGTTGCATACCCTTGGAGAGTTCGCTGACTTTTTTCTTCTTCCAGTCCAGGATGTCGAATTTTCCCAACCAATAATCCAAAGCTTTTTTCGCTTCTTTGTCGCTCAAGCCTTTAAGACGAGCTAGGTATATGAGTTGTTCGCCGACTTTCATCCGCTTATACAAACCCCGTTCTTCGGGCATATAACCGATTAAAGCGGGATGTTCTCCATTCGTAATTCGTCCGTCGAACTCAACATTGCCACTATCGGCACGGGTTATGCCCGTAATGATTCTTATGAGCGAGGTTTTTCCGGCACCATTGGGGCCTAACAGCCCGAAAATGCAGCCTTGCTTCATATCGAAACTGACATTCGCCACAGCGGTATGGGCGGCATACCGTTTCACTACGTTTTTTATACTTAGGATGTTATCCAATGGATGATGAATTTAGGCGTCGAAATCAAACCGCTACGGAATGTTCCCTTAGGGCATCGTTCAAAGATACTTTTTTATCAGTACTTTCCTTACGCTTACCTATAATGAGCGCACAGGACACTTGGTAATCGCCTGCCGGGAATGACTTGGTGTAACTACCGGGAATAACGACCGACCTTGCCGGCACTCTTCCCTTGTAGGTAACGGGTTCATCTCCTGTCACATCGATGATATGGGTCGATTGGGTAATTACCACATTCGCCCCCAATACCGATTCCTTCTCGATAATGGCTCCTTCCACGACTATGCATCGTGAACCGATGAAACAATCATCTTCGATAATGGTCGGTGTGGCTTGTAACGGTTCGAGGACGCCGCCTATTCCAACGCCGCCACTGAGATGGACGTTCCGTCCGATTTGGGCACAGGAGCCTACTGTCGCCCAGGTATCGACCATCGTACCACTTCCTACTCGAGCACCGATATTGACGTAGCTCGGCATCATAATGACACCTTTTTCCAAGAAGGATCCGTATCGGGCAATCGCATGGGGAACAACCCGGACTCCCATTTCCTTATGATTGGTTTTTAAGGGGATTTTATCGTGAAAAACAAAAGGGCCGACCTCTATGACTTCCATTTGTTGAATGGGGAAATACAAGACGACAGCTTTCTTGACCCATTCGTTGGCGACCCATCCCATTTCGGTGGGTTTGGCGACACGCAATTCACCTCTATCCAATAAATCCACTACTTCCAAAACCGCATTTTTAAAATTGGGCTCTTTGAGTAAATTACGGTTGTCCCAAGCGGTTTCTATCAGGTTTCTTAAATTTTCCATTCAGTTATTTTGTTTAAAAAATAGCTCTTGTGGTTACAAATAAACAAGCTCATACTCAAAAAGTGAGGGTTGGTTAATCCAACAAGGATAAAATCACCATATTTTGTATAATCTTAAGTTTTCAAGGACAAACATATACATTTGTCGCATATCATTCCCTTATTTTTTAGTGCCCTTTTCTAATTGATGTATCTTCATGTGATAAATTCCGTTTTGTTAGAAATTATTTGACCTTAAATCATTTCTGAATTTAAAAACAATTATAAGAATGCTTTTCACGACCTTAACCAAGAAAATCAATCATCACAACCTTTTTTCTTTTTTTTTCCTTTTGTGCCTCGTTTTTTTCTCCGCTTGCAATTCAGATACGGAAACCATTACCGGAACAGATGAATCGGGACGAAAGATAAAATATGAAAGAAATAAGGAAACACACGTTAAAGACGGGACTTACGTTTCTTATTATGAAAGCGGCGATGTGTTTGAATCTTGTACTTTTACAAACGATACGCTAGACGGCACCTTAATCCGTTATTGGGAAACAGGCGACACCCAAGCGGTGGAAACCTATGCGATGGGTACTTATGACGGCCCTTTTCGGGAATATCATGAAAATGGGAAACTGATGCAGGTCGGACAGTATACCGCCAACGCCATGTCGGGACCATGGAAAGGTTATTATGATTCCGGCAGTTTAAAATATGAAACCCAATATGTAAAAAATGAAGAAAACGGGCCTTTTGTCGAATTTCATAAGAATGGAAAAAAATCGGCTGAAGGGACTTACAAAAATGACCGGGAGCATGGTGAATTACGGAAGTATGATGAGGAAGGCCAGTTGATTCAAAAAATGGATTGCGACATGGGCCGATGTCAGACTACATGGCCGGAAGACATGGTTCCCGAAGAAAACGAATGAATATGCACGAAGTTTTACTACGCGGATTCAGACAAATCTGTATCGTTTTGTTTTTAGGGCTTTCATTGAGTTCGACCGGACAAATCGGCGGAAACAATATCTATGAATTTCTAAATCTTTCCCAAAGTCCGAGGGTGACCGCACTGGGGGGCAATTTAATCACCGTACTCGACGGGGATGTTTCTTTGGCTTATGGTAATCCGGCCACTCTCAATCGTTTGATGCATCAAAAATTGACTTTCAATTCTGAAATTTATTTCGGTGGAACCGGAATCGTACACGGATACGCAGGATATGGAATTGATTCCGAGCGATTGAATATGACTTTTCATGGAGGCATACAGTATGTATCTTATGGAGAATTTGACGGTCGGGATATTTATGGGGAGCCCACCACTCCATTCCGAGCAGGAGAAACCGCATTGGTAGCCGGAGCGAATAGGGCTTTAACTGAAAAAATACAGGTAGGAGCGAATGTAAAGCTGATATCATCTTTACTAGGCGGATACAACTCCTTTGGTATGGCTACGGATATTGCAGGGATGTATCGAGATACGGCCAGACGGATGACTGCTACCTTAGTCATAAAAAATGTCGGACTTCAATTCAACAAATACGCTGACCAACGCGAACCGATTCCTTTTGAAATCCAAGCTGGATTTTCAAAAAAGCTAAAGTACCTTCCTTTAAGGATTTCTGTTATTGGTGTCCAATTGCAACGTTGGAACATCACTTATGACGATCCCAACCAAGAAGATGAAACCTTGTTATTCGGGGAGGAATCCCAAGGAGACTCCAAGGCCTTATTATTCGTAGATAACTTGTTCAGGCACATTATTGTCAATGGTGAATTCTTATTTGGGAAAAAGGAAAACTTTACCCTACGAATTGGCTACAATCATTTGCGGCGAGCAGAGTTGTCACTGGAAAACCTAAGGAGCCTAGCGGGTTTTTCAGGAGGTGTGGGTTTTAAAATCAAACAATTCCGAATAGACTATGGTGTCGGCATCTATCATATCGGCGGTACCGTCCATCATTTCGGTGTTTCTACGGACATTGGTGAGTTCAGATAGTTTTTTTCTGAAATTTCAAGTGTAGAAGCAACGGTTTTGCAGTTTGCTACGTCTTGTATTTAATTGGCTGTAAAAGATGTAGTCTTCCTCCTTTTATCCACAACTTTCCAAGGTTGTTTTTAAGGCTATTTTTATGGTCAAGTGCATAAAACAAAACCATCCTCATCCAATTAAATTTGTAAGAACATAAAACAGAGAAGACCATATTATGTATGCACTGATATTCACCAACAGCATCCTGGGGGCTTACCTATCTTATATCGTAATCGAAAGGGGGAAACAATCTTTTCAGAAACGAGCGTTCTGGCTAACCCTATTATTCCTTCTCATTTCCATCGTAATCACTTTGCAAATGACTTTGGGCATCGAAGTAACTTCAGCCACGGACAAATTCATCCCTTAACTACAGTTTCGGGGCGGCGGGTTTCGAGGGATATTCGAAAGGTAGCAACACTCCATTTTCCATCACTACCTTCACCTTCGGGGCCAAGGTGTGTTGCTCCAACTCTTCCGGAGACATATCCACTAACTCCAACTCTTCGTCAGCCGGGAAACCGGCTTCCCGATAACGGAACATACGCCACTTGCCACCATAATATTCCAGTGCGGTCATGTTTTCCATCCAATCGCCGGAATTGAGGTACATGATTTCTCCATTCTCTGTTTTATGATGTTGTATCGTCGGGCGATGAACATGCCCGCAAATGACATAATCATATCCATTCTCTATTCCGAACTCCAAAGCCTTAGTCTCCCAGTCATTCATTTTTTTAATGAATCCTTTCACGGTATCTTTAATGGCCTTGGAAATAAAGACGGGTTTTAATCCGATAGATCGCAGGACTTTATTGAGTTGACGATTCCAGAAAACGGACCAATCGTAACACCAACCACCGAATACCGCCATTGTCCTAGCGAATCCACTGACGGATTTATCAAAAGCATCACCATGAAATATCCAACAAGTTTTACCGTCTACTTCTAGAAGCATGGAATCCACTAAATGAAAATTACCGAATGAAAATTCGGTATATCTCCGAAGTAAATCATCATGGTTTCCGGTAAGGTGAAAGACAGGAATACCGCGTTTGGCCATATCCAACATTTCTTGGAGGGCGATGGTATGCTCGTCAGGAAAATAATATTTATTAAATTGCCAAAAGTCAACGATATCACCGTTCAATATCAACATTCGAGGCTCTATGCTACGAAGGTATTGGACAACTTCCTTGGCTCTGCTGCCGAACGTCCCGAGGTGGGTGTCCGAAATAACTGCGATATCTATTTTTCTTTTTTCCATTTTGGCTATCGCTAAAGGAGCCTGAATATGATAAAAATCACAAACCCAAACAGCTCCGAAAGGGCTGGCAATTTACTCGCTTAACTATCCCCCTTATCTCTAAGGCCAACCAAAAACCTAGCAAGGATGTCATTGAATTTGCCCGGGTGCTCCATCATAGGAGCATGCCCACATTCTTCGACCCAATGCAGTTCGGAGTTTTCGATAAGTTCATTAAATCGCTCTCCCACCAAAGGAGGAGTCACGATATCATTTCTCCCCCAAATCAAAAGTGTAGGGATTTTAATCATATGAAGTTTATCTCCTAAATTATGCCTAACAGCAGACTTCGCCGTTTTCACAATCCGAATGGCTTTGTTCCTATCACTAATCGTATCGAACACCTCGTCTACCAATTCCTTAGTCGCCACTTCGGGATTATAGAAGGTATCTTCAGTTTTCTTTTTGATATAATCGTAATTGCCTCTTTGCGGAAAGCCAGTACCAAATGCACTTTCAAACAAACCTGAACTTCCGGTCAGGGTCACGGAAGCACATTTTTCTTGGTTAGCCAATACATAAAGTAAGGCGATATGGCCGCCTAATGAGTTACCTAAGAGATGGATTTTATCAAACCCTTTGTACTCTACGAATTCTTCAACATATTCGACAAGTCCGGAAACCGCTACTTCCCTAATCGGCAAATCGAAAATGGGAAGTAAGGGTACAACAACATTGTACTCTTTGCTAAAGTGATCTATAATTCCTTGGAAGTTACTCAATGCTCCGAACAAACCGTGCAACAACATTAATGTTTCCCGGTCTTCACCTCCGGTTTCCAAAAATTTGAACCGGCCTTCTTCTTGTGTTTCGCCTTTCATTAAATGGTCTGTATATTTTTTACAAAAGTACAATTTTCCGCAATAGTGACCTACACCAATTATGCGAATCCGACATTCCCTTTAAATTTGTCTCATGCAATTGTATGATAAAGTAGAAAATGCGGCGGAATTCATCGCATCATTCATTGAAAAAAAAGAGATTGATGTTGCCATAGTCACCGGAACAGGTCTAGGTGGTCTTTTAGAATCGCTCGATGTATATAAAAGTATTCCCTACGGAGAAATCCCTCATTTCCCCCAAACATCAGTAGGCGGTCATGAGGGATTTTGCCACCTGGGCACTTTGGGTGATAAAACCGTAATGCTTTTACAAGGACGGTTCCACTATTATGAAGGCCATGAAATGGATGTGGTGACTTTTCCTATCCGTATCTTCAAACGACTTGGGGTCGAAAATATTGACCAATGCTTCAGGTGGATTGAATCCGAACATCATGCCGGGAGATGTCGTATTGGTCACCGACCATATCAACTTACATCCAGTCAACCCCATCAGAGGACTGAACGATGAGCGACTTGGAATCAGGTTTCCTTCAATGGCCAATGCCTATAACAAAGATTTACGAAAAATAATGATTTCATTGGCCGAAGGCCTAAATATAAAACTACACCGAGGAATTTATGCAGGCATTCAAGGCCCCAATTTTGAGACGCCCGCAGAATACAAATACCTTAGGAACATCGGTGGTGATATCGTTGGCATGTCAACCGTTCCGGAGGTAATCGTAGCGGCACAATGCGAACTTGAAGTCGTTTGCCTTTCGGTATGTACAAATAATCCGCATGTCGACGGAGCCCACTCTACACTAGAGGAGGTCATTTCTGTTGCGAACATAGGAGGAAAAAAAGCGATTCGATTAATCGAAGCATTTATTAA
>JAHDCE010000074.1 GCA_020630045.1 Saprospiraceae bacterium
ATTCTTTTCGACATTTGCCGTTGATTTGGCCAAGCATTTATTCTTGGTGTAATGCTTGTGCGGGGTGAACAGTGGATGCTTGGACAGAAGGAATCAAGCTACAAAGGAACACAATCACATAGATAACGATCAGCGCGCTCCCCATCGCCGTCCAATATATATCATTATTAATTTCCATGACGTCTAACAAAGGAAATTGTACGGCAAAAATCAACCCAAGAATCAAGGCGAAAGTACAAAGCACCAACATTTCACCGGTAAATTGTCCCCTGATTTTAGAAGGCGGCGCTCCTAGTGCTTTACGAAGTCCGATTTCAGATTGGCGTTTGCTGATATTGTATCTCAAAATACCGAACAAGCCCATTGCAATATTAAAAATCAAAAAGCCGCACAAGCACAATGACGCAATAATAGGCGTCCATTTAGATTTGACATGAAGTTTTTGCGAATCGGAGATTTTCTCAATACTGAAATCATTGTTTTTCGTTACCATCGCCACTACGTCGCTTAGTTCTTTCTCTACTGTTGGAGGTGCCCCTTTTTCAAGAGAAACACAAATTTTTGACAGATGTCTACTATAAATCTCTAATGGTAATAATGCCATATTTTTTTCTTCAGAAAAATCCCCTTGATATTTGAATTGTTTAACAACACCGACAATGACCACCGGGTCGCCCCACAAATCAAATTCATATCCCACTGCAGATGTATCCTTCAAGAAATTATTCTTGAATTTTTGATTGACAATCATCGGAACTTTCTTACCTAAAAGAACATCTTCCGTAAAAGGACCTCCTTCAACAAATTCCATCTCCCAAACGGCCGGATAATCCTTATCTACCAATACATAATCCATTGCATATTTAAAGCCTTTGTAATCGCCATTGGTACTCCAATTGCTTTCACCGTATGGAGTTACATCATTACAATAGCTACTTATTGTAACATTGGGCATGTCATTGATTTCTTGCTTCAATTGTTTTCGCATATTTGCAAAAGCCACCGAATCTTCTTTCAGGTCGTCAACGGCTAGATTAATGATATATTTATCTTTTGTTTCAAAGCCTAAAGGAACGGTATATTTTTTCATTTGTGAATACAAAAATGTAAATACGACAAATGTGATAAGAAAGGACAGTGCTATTTCAATAACAAGAAATGCATTTTTCCCTTTTTTTCTCCAAATTAATTTTATGATTTGACCTAACATTTTTCCTTTTTTAGATAGTTTTTTGATATTGTTTTATTTCCCGACCGCATTCTGTTTAATCGCGACTGCTACATCCGTCCTGGCCATTTTCCAAGCCGGTGTCAATCCTGAAATCACACCGAACAACAATGTGATGATTAAACAAGAAACAAATATCATAGTATTGAACTCAAGATGAGTGTCTTCCAGCACTGCACTATTCAAATAACTCATGAGTCCGAATGTCAATATTAAACCGATAATACCTCCCAAGAAAGTAATGACTAGATTTTCGAACAAAAACTGGATTAACAAATCACGAGTCCTAGCGCCGAAGGCTTTCCGCACACCGATTTCAGCGGCTCTTTCCATGATTCTAGTTACATTTAAATTGATGAGATTCAATGTTGGAATAATCAAAAACAAACCCAACGCAATAAACACATATAGTAGCAATTTACCACCACCACGATCAGCTTGATTTGCCAATATTCCCCAAGCGTACATATCCGCTACATCTTTTTCATATATCAATAAGACATCGAAGCCAGTCCCTTCTACAGATACATTTTTTTCGATATGCCGAAGTTCTTCCGACACTTGTTTCAGCGACCCATTTTCTCCGACCATTACGGATGCCTGTAGCCCTCCGAACAAAGCCCAATCAAAATCCAATTCTTCTTTTGCCAGATGGAATAAGGGGATGAATATATCTCCATTAACTTGCCATGTAGAGGTATTGGCTTTTTTTATTATTCCGACGACTTTCATATGTTTTTTACCCCACAATAATTCTTCACCTAGATAACTTTTTTTATTTCCAAAATATTTTTTAGCCGCCTCTTTTGTCATGATGATTTCATTGGCTTGGTTTTCTACCGCTTCCTGGGTAAAAGGTCGTCCTTCATAAAATTTAAAATCATGTATATCCCAATAATTTTTATCCGCATAAACGGTTTTGAATTGCATTCTCATGCCTTGGGGATAAACATCTACCGAACGATTTGCGGAATATATAGAAACCTTTTCCACGCTTTTCATCGGTACGATATACTCTTTTAGAAAATCCAAATTCATCGGAGCGTTAGAAGCATTCGTAAAGTTATCTTCTATAATTTCTTCTACACGAGTGGTATCATATTGCATTTGGCCATTCTCAAAAGTACTGTCAATATTTTCTTTGACTTGTCGTTCATACTCTTTCATACCGATTAAAGGCAAGAACAATATTTTATCCTTGTCAGTCAGCGGTGCATTGTTTCCGAATTCACATTGGATATATGCAGTGGAAAGCATCAATACCAATAATGTAAAACTGATTCCGAACAAGCTGATGAAGGTATAAAACCGATTCCTCAACAATACGCGGATCGCTATTTTAAAATAATTCGCTATCATCTTTATTCACTTTTTTGACGTTGTTTAAAAACCTATTCCCTTATTTCAATATCAATTCACCAAACTTCCGTCATATAAGCGGATGACACGATTGGTTTTCATCGCCATATTTTCATCGTGTGTCACCATCACGATGGTCGTATTTTGATTTTTATTCAAATCCAATAAAATGTCCATGACTTCGTTGCCCAAAACAGAATCGAGATTCCCCGTTGGCTCATCCGCTAGGATAATACCCGGCTTACCAACTATAGCACGGGCGATGGCTACACGTTGTCTTTGACCGCCGGACAATTGATTGGGATAATGTTTTTTCCGGTTACTCAATCCGACTTTTTCTAGCGCCTCTTCCGCCAAACGCCTTCTCTCTTTTGCGGGCACGCCGCGATATAATAAAGGTAATTCTACATTGTCGACAACCGTCAGGTCACCAATCAAATGAAAGCTTTGAAAAATGAACCCTAGGTTTCGATTTCGAAACGCGGCGAGCTTTTTTTCACTCTTGTCTACTTGTTCTTCTCCTGCGATTTCGACTAGGCCTTCATTTGGCATATCCAATAATCCGATAATATTGAGCAAAGTGGATTTTCCACAACCAGACGGCCCCATAATGGATACGAATTCTCCTTCTCCGACTCTTAGGTTGATATTGTCTAATGCCAACGTTTCTATCGTGTCGGTTTGATAAACTTTTTGGATGTTTTTTAAATGTATCATGATGTTTGTTATTTCAATATTTTAATAATGGATTACAATTCGGAATTACAAATCCGTATTCGTCAATTGTGCGATCGTATAATAATTAATCCAGTAAGCGGATAACAAGAGGATGTAACCTCTCCATGCTTGATCCCTTTCGGCAAAAGCCAAATTCAAATCGGTGACGCTCATTTCTCCTAGCAAATAGCTTTGATTGGCAATATCATATCTTTGTATCGCGATGTCATAACTTTTTTGCGCCAGTTGAATTTCATCTTTCAATTGATTGAATCGCAAAATAACTTGACGGACATTTTGCTTGAATTCCGCTTCGCGGAATCCGCTTTCTTCACGAGCGAACTCCTGATCCAATTTTGCTCTTTGAATGGCATATTTTCTTTGGCCGCCATCCAATATCGGAACTGTCACACTTACCTGGGCGATGACTTCACTCTGGGGCTGCATAAGTATTTCAGAAAATTGATTGGCATTTCCGGTGTACCCTATACTTGCCTGAATACTCGCTTGCCAGCCGAATTCTTTTTTCGCGCGATCCATTGCCATTTCGGCTTCCATCAACAATTGTTGAAATTGTTTTCTTTCGATACGATTTTGCCAAGCCTTTTCCGCCAATTCTTCCGGACTGAATTTTTCAATTCCCATTATTTCACTAGGAATTTCCAAATTAAGAATGCGGTCGTTTACTATTTCGTGATTCATCGTAAGTTTGAGTTCCGCATTAGCGGCAATTACTTCTCGCTCGGCATTCTTTATGTTTTGCTTGGCACTATTCACTTGTAATTCTAATTGCAATAAATCACTTTTTGAAATTTTTCCTAATGCATATTTTTCTTTTGCTATTGTAAATAATTTATCATTATTCTCTTCATTGCTCATTGCGATTTGCATTTCGACTTGAGCGCGCAGCAAACGGAAAAACGACAGTGTAGTATTCAGTGCGATTTCCTTTTTGTTTTGTCGGATATTATCCATAGCGATTTCACGTTCTAACTCCAATATTTTTTTTCGCCATTTCAAGGAATTGAATTGCCTCAACGGCTGAATCACACCTACACGAAAAGGGACAGTATTGTATGAATGAAAATCTCCGGCGAAATCATCGAAGCGTTGCATGCTCACCCTTGCAAAAAATGTCGTATTCGTATTTAAAAGTGTTTTGGATGCATCCAATTGCAATGTCGCATTATTTTGCGAAACGGGCTGAAATGCGATACTTCCATTGGGCTGGGTAACCGGAAAAGAACTTTTAAAATAATTAGGCAACTGAGCAGTAAAACTCAACTGAGGTTTCAACCCGGCCTTCAACATTTGCATGTCCAAATCCAATCTCTCCGCATCCAATTTCGCCAATCTTTGGCTCCTTGAATATTGCTCTGCCCAAGCGATGGCATCTTCTAATCCTAGTGTGTCTTTTTGTGCAAAAACTCCTAGGGGAAACATCATCGCTAAAATCAATATGAAATGATAGATCGTTCTCATTTTATGGCAATATTATCTCGGTTTTCAAATACGGTCATATCGGAAAGAATAATCATTTCTCCCGGCAATAGGCCGTTTACAATTTCCACTTGATCGCCATTGACCATTCCGATTTCCACCTCTTTATTTTTCGCTGACTTTTCATTCACCACAAACACTTTCTGAATTTTTCCTCCTTTGAAGGCCGGCCCGTTCCTAACGAAAACGGCATTCTCTTTTCTGCCTGTACTTACTCGGATATCTACTTCCATATTCGGGCGGAGACGTTGGTCATCCGGATTCTTCAATTCGACTAAAAATCTGATTCTATTGTCTTTTACCTCCGGAAATATTTGAGCGATTCGACCATCTACATTTTCGTTTCCTAAACGCACATAAACCGATTGCCCGACTTTGATTTTTTCCGAATGCATATCCGAAACTTTCGCCTCTATGGTATATTGTTTCAAGTCAGCTAACTTCACTAAAGGGTCGCCTTCATTGACTTTGGTTCCTATATTATTATTGATCCAAGTAATGACACTTTTTGCAGGAGCTTTGACTGCCGTCATTTTTATTTTACGATCCAATTCATCCATATTTTTTTGGTGGATATTCAACTGGATATTTTCATTTTCGATATCTGAAGAAATGGAAGCCTTTCGATATCCCAATTCATTACTCAATTTCTTTTGCTCCAATTTGGCGATGGCTAAATTTTGCTCTGCCGTTTCCACTTCTTCCGCAGTCGCTCCCCCTATTTCCAAAAGCCGCTTGGCATCAGTGAGCGAAGCTTCTAGGTTTTTGACTTGCAATTTTTTGATTTCATTATCTATTTCTATCTCTCTGATATTTTTTTCCAATTGCAATTTCAGGCGGGTCACATTATTCTCTTTAAGTTTGAATTCATCCTTCAATTTGTCATACCCCATAGCGGCGAACTCCGTATCCAATGCCATGATTGTTTGCCCGGCATTTACCCGCGTTCCATTTTGTAATTTGACCATCTTGATTTTTGATGTCATCGGACTGGTCAAAACGATTTCGGAAGAAGGCTTCACCGTTCCTAGAGCAGAAACAGTACTCTCCATATCTCCTTGCTTAACTGTAGCCGTAATGAATTCGGAGAGGTTCTGGGGGCGAGACATATATTGCCTCACTCCCCATACTCCCATCAAAATGATTACTAGTACAAGAATCAGGTAAGACCACTTCTTACCTCTCTTCTTCCATTTGGTGCTATTGTCTATCTTTCTATCCATGCCAAAACAATAGCCAACAGAGCGCCTAAAATTAAAAAACTGATTATCAACTATTTTCAAATTACACATTTTTATATAGTGTCCGTTTTCGAACACCCCTGTCCGAAAACGAAATTTTTCGGACATAAAAAACCAAGCATCCTTGTAATCAGGATTCATTACTTTTGGACAAAACCTATTTCGAACCATGTCAAAAATCAATCAACTCGACAATATCAAGACCTGGCTGAAGAAGCACCTGTCCGAATTGCTGATTCTGATATTAGGCATTACCATCTCTTTTTTATTAAATGAATGGCGAGTGTCACTCCAATCCAACCAAGACAAGAACTATGTCGTCAATTCCATCAAAAAGGACTTGGAAATGGATACTACCATCCTAGGAGGTACGCTCATGCTATTGAAGATGATGGAAGAAGCTTCGGATTCATTACTCCGAATTTCGAAGCCGGTGGACAATCCGGCCATGACCGCTCCTTATGTCCACCTACAAATGAACACCATATCCCGGCCGTTTACCACTTCAGGATATCTACAAGCCACATCCACCGGTGGACTGAAACTCATTGAAGACAAAGAACTGGTCAATGATCTCGTGAAACTTTATGGAGTCGTCATTCCATATGTCGAGTCTTGGTATGATATTGACAGAAAAACCGTGACGAACGAAATCATGCCTTATTTCAATAAAAACTTCCCTTATTCTGACAAATTCACATTCAAGGATTTGACGCCTGCACAAAAACAAAAATTCAACAAAGCCCTTTTGAGCGACGATTTTAAAAACATGATACAAACCAACCAAATCGTCAAGGGAAGTCTCAGACAAATTCTAAAACAGACAAAGGAAGAAATGGGAATGATATTGGAAAAGATGTGATTGCGTATCTTGCCGCCTCTAATCATTCCGGTAACTAATGGTATTCAGTAGCGCCATATTCTTGGTTTATTTCCTTCCGATTTTCCTAGGACTCTATTTCCTAGCGGATAAGAAATACAAGAATGCCATTATCCTCATCGCCAGTACGATATTCTATGCTTGGGGAGCGCCTAAATTCGTCTTTTTACTACTCGCATCTACCTTCTTGGATTTTTATTTGGTAAAATGGATGGATGCCGCCTCGGAAGAACGTCGCAAAAAGTTGCTACTGACGCTTTCCATCACGCTCAACCTAGGACTACTTGCCTATTTCAAGTATGCTAATTTTTTCATTGAAAATGTAAATGCCCTACTGGGTAGCTTAGGGGGCAACGGCTTCCATTGGACGGAAGTCATATTGCCGATAGGCATTTCGTTTTATACCTTCCAAACCCTGACCTATTCGATAGATGTATATCGAAAACACCAGCGGCCCTTGGATCGTGTAGGAGATTACATGCTCTATATCATGATGTTCCCCCAACTTATCGCGGGACCGATAGTCAGATACAACCACATCGCCGACCAAATCCGGGAACGGGACAGTACGATGGACGAGCGATTGACCGGATTTTATCGGTTTTGTATCGGCCTGGGTAAAAAAGTCCTCATCGCAAACGTGCTAGGAGAACAAGCGGACAGAATCATGGCGATGGAGTATGCAAGTATGGATTCCACCACCGCTTGGATAGGCATTCTTGCATATACATTCCAAATATATTTCGACTTTTCGGGCTATTCGGACATGGCTATCGGTATCGGGAAAATGCTAGGGTTCAAATTTCCGGAGAACTTTGACAATCCGTACATCTCAAAAAGTATATCCGAATTTTGGAGAAGGTGGCATATCACCCTAGGAGCATGGATGCGGGATTACTTATATATTCCCCTAGGAGGAAACCGGGTATCATCCACTAGTAGACTTTACTTCAATCTTTGGTTCGTGTTTTTGGTATCGGGACTTTGGCACGGAGCATCTTGGAACTTCGTCCTCTGGGGAGCTTATCATGGATTTTTTCTAGTCATCGAACGCTTGTTCCTTGGAAGGTTTTTGAAATGGACGGGCCCTATCGTCGCATTGCCTTATGCCATTATCGCCTCGGTCATGGGCTGGGTCATATTCCGAATCGAAGACGCTTCTGCGGCTTGGGTTTATTACCAAAGGTTGTGGGCCTTCGATTTCCGCCCCATTGCAGAAATCGAAAACATACCTCTTGAATTTTGGACGATGTTCTGCATCGGAACATTCTTCGCATTCTTTTTGCTTTTGCCGAAAGGCAAACAAATACAAGATGCCATATTTTTCAAGCGGTATTCCAATATCGGTCTGACCGTTATGTTTTTTGTAGCGTGGAGTTTGTTCATTCTCTCGCTCTCTTCATTGACCGCATCTGATTTCAATCCTTTCATCTACTTTAGATTTTAATACGACTTATGCCTACATTCGACTCTACCTTCATCGAGCGTCAATATGGTTTCCGAATCCATGATTACAAATCACTCGATGGGTACGAGAGTATTAATTTTCGGCTAAAGACGGACAAGGGGACATTCGTCTTAAAACAATATCAAAACAATGCGGATGTTCGTGAATGGGTGGAGGCGGAAAATGACGTATTGCTTTTCCTTTCGGAAAACTTCTTAGGGGTTTGTTCTTTTCCTATTCCTTCCCTTACGGGAAATTTCCTTCCGGAAAATGAAGCCGAAGGCACTTTTTATCGACTGTTGAATTTCTTAGAAGGGACATTTTTGGGAGATGCCGAACATACCCCGGAATTGTTCTTTTCATTCGGAGAATTCCTAGGAGGAATGAACAAGGTTTTATTTCAATATAAAAACCCGATTATATCTAATAGGCGATACCATTGGGACAATCAGTTTTACACTCTCAACAAAAAGCATATCTCCTATATTCCCGATGCTTCAAAACAAGCGCTGGTAGAATATTTCATATTGCAATACGAAGAACAAGTCGTTCCGATGTTTTCGGAATTGCGAATGTCCATCATTCATGGTGATGCGAACGATTGGAATGTATTGACATCAGGAGAAAAAACAACCGGAATCATTGACTTCGGGGACATGTGCCACAGTCATATTGTCAACGAATTGGCCATCGGGATTTGCTATGTCATCATGAATAAGGACAACCCTACAGAGGCGGCGCTACCGATTATCCAAGGTTACCATTCCGTATTCCCACTAGAAGAGAAAGAACTTGAAGCACTTTACCTTTCTATTGCGATAAGGCTTTGTATTTCGGTGATTAATTCCGCTTACTCCGCAAGGCTTCAACCGGACAAATCATATATTACCGTTAGCGAAAAAGGGGCATGGGATTTATTGGAAAAATGGGTCGCTATCAATCCCATACACGCTCCGCGGTCTTTCAAAAAATGTGTCGGATTTCCCGTAAGGGAAAATATTTCCGCAAGGGAAATATTGCAAAAAAGACATGTGCATATCAGTAAGAGCTTATCCGTGAGTTATAACGAACCGATTCACATGAGCCGCGCCGCTTTCCAATATATGTATGATGAAATCGGAAACACATATTTAGATGCTTATAACAATATTCCGCTAGTGGGGCATTCCCATCCAGCGGTAGTGGAAGCAGCTCGAAAGCAAATGGCTAAACTCAATACGAATACTAGATATTTGTATGATGAACTTCATATTTATGCGGAACAATTATTGGGTAAATTCCCCGCTCCGCTCAATAAGGTTTTCTTCGTAAATTCAGGTAGTGCCGCTAGTGATTTGGCATTGAGACTGGCATTCGCTTATTCCAATAACAAGGGCGTGATGGTGCTGGAGCACGGCTATCATGGAAACACGCGATTGGGCATAGATATCAGTCATTACAAATATGCGCGGAAGGGTGGACAAGGCAAGGAGAATCATATCTTAGAATTACCTGTTCCGGATGCATACAAAGGGCCGCTCACCCTAGGAGACGGAGCCGACGGAGAACGTTATGCAGCGGATGCTATTCGAAGGATGAAATCATCGGGAGCAAATTATGCCGCATTTATTTCGGAGGCGGTGATGGGGTGTGCCGGGCAGGTGCCCTTGGCACCCGGTTATCTCGAACCTGTATTCAAAGCGGTGCGGGAGCAAGGCGGCGTTTGTATTTGTGATGAGGTGCAAATCGGTTTCGGGCGGATGGGTTCGCATTTTTGGGGATTCGAATTACAGGGGGTCGTGCCTGATATCGTTGTCCTAGGAAAGCCGATGGGCAACGGGCATCCGATAGGTGCGGTAGTGACTACGGACGAGGTAGCAGATGCTTTTGACAATGGTATGGAGTTCTTTAGTTCTTTTGGCGGAAATCCGGTTTCTTGCGCTATCGGATCGGCGGTGCTTAATACAATAGAAAAGGAGGGTTTGCAACAAAAATCCAAGGAGGTGGGTGATTATTTCTTAGAACAGATGAGGGGTTTGCAAAATCAATATGAATGTATCGGGGATGTGCGGGGTCATGGTCTTTTTGTGGGGATGGAGTTGGTGAAGGATCGGGTTTCTAAAGTGCCTGATACTGCTTTGGCGAAGCGTATTAAAAATGAGTTGAGGCGGCGGCATATTCTTATTAGTACGGATGGGCCTTTTGGCAATATTATTAAGTCGAAGCCGCCGCTTTGTTTTAATTGTGGCGATGTGGATGTGGTTATTTGTGCTATGTCTGAAGTGCTGAAAACGATGGGTGTGTAGTATTTTTTTGTATTGGTTGTATTGTTCTTTTGCCTTGACGCAAAAGAACCAACAAGTCAAGGCTGTGAGTATTCGATGGAGCGAATCATGGCGCTGGTTTTTATATTGTATTGTTCTTTTGCCTTGACGCAAAAGAACCAACAAGTCAAGGCTGTGAGCATTCGATGAAGGGAATCATGGCATTGGCTTTTATATTGTATTGTTCTTTTGCCTTGACGCAAAAGAACCAAAAGGTCAAGGCTGTGAGCATTTCTTAACGCCTCCTGAATTTGAAAATGCTAAAAAATATAACTCGCTTTTTGTGCGGAATCCTTGTCGGGCGATAAAACTATTTGGCAGCGTCTTTCACTTGTACACTCCCGAGGCTCGAACAGCATATTTTTCTTTACGCTTTTTCTGCTTTCAGGAGTCTAAAATGCTCAAGGCCGGCTAGGGGAGTTTCAATAGGTATATGCGGCAGGATTTGTCGGGTATGATTTGGTGGGTATTTGATATTGGAATTTTGATTGTATTGTTCTTTTGCCTTGACGCAAAAGAACCAAAAGGTCAAGGCTGTGAGC
>JAHDCE010000075.1:0-9073 GCA_020630045.1 Saprospiraceae bacterium
GTGAAGGAACTGAAAGACATTCTTGAAAAAATCAAAAAACAAGACTCATGATCCAATTTCCACCCGTTCCACAATTACTAATCGAGTCGACCATTTGCCTAGCTTTATTTTACTTGGTCTACCATTTCGAGGAATGACACCTTCTTCCAGATGAATCGTTTCTACCTGCTAGGCACTGCGATTCTCTCGTTTATCATCCCGATATTATCTTATTCTTTTGACAAATCCGCGGATATAGATAGTGTCTTATTACCTGTCGTCACCATATCCGCCCAAATGGAAAACGGTCTGAATACCGGAATGAATCACCCTACCCTTCCGGGTAATATATCCCTAGGTCAAATATTATTGACAGTCTATTTGACGGGAGTCCTCATCTTAGGAACCCAGTTGATGCGACGCTTGGTATTTATCCGGAATTTCATCCGCAGAAACGGAGGAAAAACCGTAACTGTTACACCCGAAATCGACAGTGTCTCATTTTTCAAATGGATTTTCATACATCCAAGACACCAAGAGAATGGCAACCAATGGGTATTGGAACACGAGCGAGTACATTCTCGTCAAGGGCATAGTTTTGATGTGCTCGTCATGGAGATATTGACCGTTTTGAATTGGTTCAATCCTTTTATTTATTTATTCAATCTTGCGCGAAACACATGAATTCATCGCCGACCGTCATGTGTCCAGCTTGGCTCCTAGCAGATATGATTATGCCCGACTCCTAGTAGCAGAGACGGAGAGAAGCATCAATCCCGGTTTGATGAATTCATTTGCTTCTCTAATTAAAAAACGTTTAATCATGTTATCATCAAAATCTTCTCGAAAAAGAAGTTCGTTCAAGTTTTTGGCAGTTATCCCTGTTGTGGGATTATTAGTGGCCCTGTTTTCATTTGATATGGCACCTACAAGTGCCCCTGATTTGAATGCATTGGACGCCGCTACTCCCGACATGCCATTGGAAGCCATTTCTTCGGGACTCAATGCCCCTTTACAACCGATTCATGTGGTAGTTGACACACCTCCACCTCCTCCACTACTTCAAAAAGGAGAGGTTTTCAAAGTGGTGGATATAATGCCGCGATTCGGCGATTGTCAACAAGAAGAAAGTTGGGAAAGGAAAAAATGTTCGGATAGGAATATCATCAAATTTATTAGTAATAATATTAAGTATCCTGAGGAGGCTAGGAAAAATGGTGTGGAAGGAATGGCTGTCATTCGCTTTGTAGTGAACAAAGACGGTCGGTTGAGCGATTTCCAATTGCTGAGAGATCCCGGTATGGGTTGTGGAGACGAAGCCATGCGAGTTTCAAAATTGATGTCTGATTGGAAACCCGGTTCCCATGAAGGAAAAACAGTAAGAGTACAGTTCACTTTTCCCGTAAGGTTTAAACTAGCTGATCCCGAGCCGGCAGAAACCCCTTTGGAAGGTGGACAAAAATAAACCGGATTGATGCCCTCGGCTGTTCGGCGACAGCCGGCATAAATCAAAATGTGAGCCGCTTCGGAAACGAGGCGGCTTTTTATATTCCGTCCTAGCCGCATTCTACATACATTCGTATTTTTACAATTATTTTTAAGCAAAAAATCCTTTCGGACGTTCTACCATCAAACGATCCGACCATGTTGAAACCAAAAACATATATCACCCTGCTCTTCCTTTTTGTCCAATGCATAGTAATTGGACAAAACTCTTATACCATCAGTGGATATGTTCGTGATGCGGACACGGGGGAAGATCTCATCGAAGCCAATGTTTACGACAAGTCCAAACCCGGACAAGGAGTGACTACGAATTTGTATGGTTTTTATTCCTTGACCTTACCGGAAGGGAAATATACTTTCGTCTACTCCTATTTAGGATATTCCGACAAGGAAATCACCATTCAGCTTGACCAAGATATCAGGCAAAACATGGACATGTCCGTAGGAGTGTTAATGGAAGAGGTAGTAGTTTCCGCAAGGCCATCGGACCACAATGTTTCCAGTACCCAAATGGGAACGGTAGAAATGGACATGGAACAAATCAAAACCATGCCCGCTCTCCTAGGAGAAGTGGATGTCTTTAAGGCGATGCAATTATTACCGGGAGTACAATCAGCAGGAGAAGGAAGTAGTGGATTTTATGTTAGGGGCGGCGGCCCTGATCAGAATTTGGTATTGTTGGACGAAGCAGTTGTCTATAACACCGGCCACATGCTTGGGTTCTTTTCTGTATTCAATGCGGATGCCGTAAAAAATACGACGCTCATCAAAGGCAATATGCCCGCCAATTATGGTGGGCGATTGTCATCTGTGGTGGATGTACAGATGAAGGAAGGAAATAACAAAAACTATGAGGTGGATGGCGGAATCGGGCTCATCGCTTCTCGTCTGACCGTCCAAGGACCGATTGTCAAAGACAAAAGTTCTTTTATCCTTTCGGGAAGGCGGACTTACGCCTTCGATCTCGCCCAACCGCTAATCAACAGAACCCAAGCGGCGGGTACGAATTATTATTTCTATGATGTCAATGCGAAGGTGAACTATAAAATTTCCGACAAGGACAGAATTTTCATTTCTTCTTATTTCGGAAGGGATGTATTGGACTATTATACGGGAGCCCGGGATTTCGGATTACAAATCCCTTATGGTAACCTGACGACTACCGTCCGCTGGAATCACTTGTTCAGCGATAAGCTGTTTATGAATGTCGCGGCGATTTACAATAGTTATGATTTTAAAATCGGATTCCAACAGGATCAATTCGAGGTGGAGGTCATTTCGGGTATCCGGGACTGGAATGGAAAAATAGATTTCGATTATTTCCCCCATCCCAATCATGAAATCGGATTCGGTGTCAATTTCACCCATCATAAATTGTCTCCCCAGAATTTGACGGCACGTGCCGGAGAAACGGATTTGTCCTTGGCATTCCAGCCTAAGTATGGACATGAAACCGCCTTGTATCTTCAGGACGAATGGAAAGCCACAGATGAGTTGACGATTCAAGCAGGACTCAGGTTTTCAATGTTCACACAAGTGGGGCCTTATACCTCTCCCTTGGATTCATTGGTGTATCAGAGGAGCGAACCAGTAAAGCGGTTCAACGGATGGGAGCCTCGCCTTTCGGCGAAATATTCACTGCCGGACGGTTCATCTATCAAGGGTGGATTTTCGATGGGCAATCAATACATCCATTTGGTGTCCAATTCGTCATCTACTTTGCCGAGTGATATTTGGGTACCTAGCTCGGAACGTATCGCTCCACAACGATCGACTCAATACGCCCTAGGATATTTCAGGAATTTCGGAGATAATGTGTTCGAGTCTTCGATTGAATTATATTACAAAGATTTGGACAATCAAATCGATTTTCAAGAGAGCTATGTCAATCAACCATCGGAAGACGTAGAAGATAATTTCGTGTTCGGACAAGGGCGTTCTTATGGGATGGAGTTGTTCCTGAAAAAACGGAAAGGCGATTTGACCGGATGGATCGGATATACTTTATCCAAAACGGACAGAACATTTCCCGATATCAATAACGGCGATCCTTATCCGGCTATATTTGACCGACGACACGACCTATCGGTCGTGGCTAATTATCAAATCAATGACAAGTGGAATTTGGGCGCCGTTTTCGTTTATGGTACGGGAAATTCGTTCACTCCGGTAAAAAGTTATTATTTTATTGAAAATAATTTCGTACCGGAATATGGGAGAAGGAATAGTGAAAGAATCGATGCATATCATCGCTTGGATTTATCGGCGACATTCAAGCCTACACCTAGGAGAGAAAACAGTCGATTTGAGAACAGTTGGAATTTTTCGATTTACAATGTTTACAATCGAAAAAATGTCTTTTTTATTTACTATTTCCCGGAAACGGATATTGCAAATGGAACGGCGAGAATCCAAGCGTTCAAGGTTTCATTATTCCCTATAATCCCGTCCGTCACGTGGAATTTTTCATTTAAATATTAAACATATCTGAAAGGTATTTTAATAAAATATAATCTGTTCATTTTTTTGCTTTTTTTTTGTTTTCCCTTATCGGGAAAATTGCATCCCCATTATATTCAATATACCTCTAAAGACGGGCTTCCGGGAAATGAAATATACGATATCGCCGAAGATAATAAAACCGGACTTTTGTGGCTAGGAACAGAACGAGGGCTCGTCTCTTACGATGGGTGGAAATTCACGACTTATATACCCGAAAACGGACAGAATCCGGATGTTACTAATTTGAATATTATGCCGGATGGATCGGTTTGGTGTATCAATTTTTCGAATCAGGTATTGCGATGGCATAAAGGCGATTTTAAAGTAGTGGAAGAATTTCTCCCTTATCAGAAGTCGAAGAACTATTTCCATTTATGTTCTAATGACAACGGCATGCTATTATTGAATTGTGCCGATGCGACTATCGTCTTTGACTATAAATTGGAATATATTCAAAAAATCGATTTAGGAAATTATAATATTGGCCCTGTAAGCGGAGTGATCATTAACCAAAATCATATTTTTATTGAAGTAAACTTAAAACGTGAATATCGTAACCACCCGGACTCAATCGTGGCCAAAACGGTTCTTCTTCCCCTTGATGCAGATCACCTCCAGGAAGGCAATATTATACGTAAAGTGAAAAAATCTAATTTCAATCAACCCAATGACAATAGGGTTATTTTTTTAATGAAAAACAATTTGAATGGGACGAAGGGAGTGATGTTCAATCAAAACCATCAAACCCCATATAAATTTTTCCAATTATCTGGCCAACAACTTTCAACCTATGACGAGTACGATTCATTTTTGAACTCATTCGCCAACCATTCTATATTATCAATTAATATAGACAATAATAATGAAGCATGGATCGGCACGGACAATGGACTATACCATATCAAATCCCAAACACATTGGTTTAAAGGATTCAATGTTTCAAAAATTGTTTTTAACTCGGATAACAGCGCGTGGGTATCAAGTACCAACGGGGGTATATTTTACATCCCGAATATAGATTTAAAAAAGTGGGACGAAAGTCAATTGGGCTGGAATCCCGGCGGATTTTTTAAATCAAAAAAAGCTTATGGTATTTACTGGTTGGGAACGGGAAACGGGGATTTGTTAGGATTCACTGATTTCAACCTACCTCCGAAATATATACGAAAAAGGATAGTCCCAAAAGAAAACGACCAAATCGAACAAATTACAGTCGGGGACCGACATTTCTTATATCTATACCAAGTCGATATTCCATTTTCCAACGGCCAACTCCAAAAAGCAGAAGAGCACTTCTTCGCGCCTTTAGTCAAATCGAAGCTAATCAATACAGTTAGTTTCATCAATAAAGTGTATGAAAATGTCTATATCGAACTACTTAAAAAACATTCTAATAAAAATACTTTCCCTGAATTCGCAAGAATGAATTTGTCAGAACATTGGCAACGCTACTATTTAGGAAAACCGATTAATTCGTTTGAAGGATTTCATCAAAAATGTAACTCTTCTAATCCCATCAAACGGCAATGTCATTATGAATTAATAGCACCGGATTCTACCAGCGTTCAAAAAAATGTTTTTTATTGGAAAGAAGAGAAGGCGATTGTCGTTCTATTCCAAAAGAAAACCGTCCTTGAAAAGGATGGTTTGTATCGTGAAATCAAAACTGATAATAATGAACGAATCATCGGCTTTCAAGGCTTGAGTCTTTCAGATAAAAATATGATTTTAACCTCTAAAAAAAATCATTTTTACAAAATTGACAATCAATTCAACACCTCGAAAGTTGAATATAAAAATGGAAATAGAACCATTAAACCCTACCAAATTATCAATCATGATAAAAACTCTTTTTGGGCACTGAGTCCGACATGTATCGCTAGAGTTGATTTAGATGGAAACATTTTAAATTATTATGATGATTCAAGCGGTATTCCCATTAATAACACACAGGATATCAATTATCATTCGGGCAAATTATATATTTCTACTACGGAAGGTTTTTTCATACTTGATGTATCTAATAAAAATAATTTAAATCCAAAATTGGACCTTCGTTTAAGCCCTCCTGAAGTCAATGGAAAACTTGTGGATAAAGGATATATAAACATCAATCAAAACGACGATATCCGAATCGGCTACCATCCGGTTTATTTCTCTCCAAAAACACATTATAAATTATCTTATCGATTAAAAGAAACCGACGAATGGAAAGAAACCGACCCGGAAAATTCAAGTATTGAATTTTCCAGATTGGCTCCGGACGATTATAGGTTTCAATTACAGGCGACTACTTTAAACAATCAAGAGAGTGAAATATTAACTTACGAATTCTCTGTCTTACAACCGATATATTTCAGGTGGTGGTTCATATTAGGATTCCTTCTTTTTTCCGCTTGTATCGGCCTTGCCATTTATTCATATAATATCCGTCGGATAAAAGAAAAAAATGAGTTACAAAGTAAGATCAATGAACTACAACTAGAGTCGCTACAATCTAAAATGAACCCTCATTTTATTTTTAACGCGTTGAACTCTATTCAAACATTGGTATTCACTCAAAAGAAAGAACAAGCGAATGAAACCTTGGGAAAGTTCGCGGATTTGATGCGCAAATATCTCAACCACTCTTCCAGCAATACGATTCCCTTATCTGAAGAGATAGAGGCATTGCGATTATATGTTGAATTAGAATCCATTCGATTTCCCGACATTGACATACACTTCCAAATCGATCCGGATTTGGATCCCGATGAAGTCGAAGTTCCTCCCATTATCATCCAGCCCTTCGTTGAGAATGCGTTCAAGCATGGCTTGTTGCACAAGGAGGGAGACAAACGATTAGAGATATCATTTCGACAACTCAAAAACGGAACCTTAGCTATTCTTGTTAAGGACAATGGTGTCGGACGAGAAGCGGCCGCACGATTAAGAAAATTCAAAAAACATAAATCGTACGCATCCAAAGCCATTGAAGAACGATTGAGAATCATCAACTCATTCCGGAAATATCCGATTACGATTGAAATCATGGATTTAATGGAACAAGGAATCGCTACCGGAACTTCGGTAAACATTATGATTCTGGAAGACGCCCAATAGTCAATGAACATAAAAAACGGGCTTTATTCCCTTCCCCAATACGATTCTAAACAATATCCTGCCGTCAGTTTGCATCCTATCGAATTTGCTTATAAATTTGCCCTCATTGCAACCTGAGCGGATGAATGATAGTTTAGGGTCGTGGAACAAATATTTGTCCACTTAACATGGAGGTATTTTACAGCGACCCTTCGTTGGATTTTCGTTACGTAGCTTACTATGTGCCTCGAATCCGTCTTGATTCGCTGTAAAATACCAAACATCAAATCGGACACTTATTTATGCCACAACCCTTAAAGGTTTTGATTGTAGATGACGAGGCTCCCGCTAGGGAATTGACCCGTATTTATTTGACCGATTATTGTGTCGGAGTTGATATCGTAGGTGAAGTCGGCACTGTGGCCGATGCTGTTAAAATGATACAGCTTCACAAGCCCAACCTAGTTTTATTGGATATTGAAATGCCGGGAGGTAGCGGTTTTGATTTGTTCGAATATTTTGACACACCGGACTTCCAAGTCATTTTCATTACGGCATACGAAGAATACGCCTTGAAAGCCATCCGGCTCTCGGCATTGGACTATCTATTGAAGCCGCTCAAAATTAAAGACCTCGTCAAGTCCATAGAAAAGTCCAAGCAACAATTCGAGAAGGAAATGCAGTTCAAAAAACTGGAAAGCCTTCTATACAATCTCAATGAAAACAGCCTTTCCAAAATTTCTATTCCTACAGGAAAAGGAATCATCTTTGCGAAGCTGGAAGAAATTTCCGTTTTTGAAGCGGACGGGCCATATACCAATATCTACTTCGTGGACGAACGCAAAATCATTGTCTCCAAAACCTTGAAAGAGGTGATTTCGGTGGTTCCGGAAGATTTGTTTTTCAAACCCCATCGCTCCTATTCCATCAATCTCAAGCATGTGAAGGAGTACGTTAAGGAACAAGGTGGACAAATCGTCATGAATTCGGGTAAAGTCATTCCGATTTCCCGTTTGAAGCGGGATGATTTCATCACAGCTATCAAAGCACTCTAACTCCACTTTTCCCTTTATTAACTCAAACGCGCATTTCATTAGCTCAAACGCGCATTTCATTTAAATTCTCAAATTTTCATTCGGGGATGGTGCATATTTGTATTGTAAGTAGTGAAATAAACAGTGGTAGATATAGAATCCAATGCATCACCCTTAAAGTATAACCCCCAAGGATTCTCCACTAAGAATCACTTTTTTTATTATTCAAGTTTATCACCCTTGAATTACCGGGGATTCAACCCAAATGAATCCCCGGTTTCTATTTTGTCTTTTCTGCGACCGTCTCTTTTTCTCCAATCCTTTACCTTTATTGAAAATTCATTCAACATGCGTTATCTACTTCCCCTTTTGTTTTTGCCCCTTTGTTTTTCATTGTTCGCCCAAACAGAAGTTCCTACAGAAGCCAACAAAATCTGTCCGATTCTCCTAGGAGAAAATTTGCCGGAAGGCAAACTGCAAACCCTCGAAGGAAAATCCGTGGACATCCTAGAGTATACCAAAGGCAAACCTACTATATTGGTGTTTTATCGTGGTGGTTGGTGTCCTTATTGTAATCGTCAATTGGCGGGATTGAACGCCGTACAAGACAGTATCACCGCTTTGGGTTTTCAGGTTATCGCCATCAGTCCGGACAAACCGGAAAAATTGATGGAATCACAAGAAAAGGAGGAAGTCTCTTACAGCCTGATGTCGGATGCGTCGATGCAATTCTCTCGTGATTTGGGCATCGCCTTCGAATTAGATAAAAAGACAAGGGTCAAGTATCGGATGTATGGTATCAACTTGGAAAAAACTTCGGGATACGATCATCATCAATTGCCAGCACCAGCCGTTATTGTAATTGATGGCGAGGGAGTCGTGCAATTCACTTACATCAATCCGAATTATAAGGTTAGATTGAACCCTGAGGTGCTACTTGCTGTTTTGCATTCGATGCAATAACTCAGTAG
>JAHDCE010000075.1:9173-11134 GCA_020630045.1 Saprospiraceae bacterium
TTTCCTGTGAGACGGAATTCACACCGGACAATTCACAGTACGAAGAAGAGTTCGTTGTCGAAGGACATATCGAAGCCGGTGAGTCCCCTACTCCGCCCTACGTCATATTGACGAGGAGCCAACCCTACTTTTCGACTTTTAGCGCGGAATCCTTTGAGGATTTATTTGTCCATGACGCAGCTATCACAATCAGTGACGGCGACCAAACCGTTTCCTTGACTGAAATTTGCTTAAACGAATTGGACTCCGCTCAACAAGCGATATTCGCAGAATTCTTAGGATTTGAATCGGATAGCTTGGGACTGAACATTTGTATTTACACAGACCTTTCATTTTCCCTGATGGGACAAGCGGGGAAAACGTATCAATTGGACATACAAGCGGAAGGAAAATCTTTAGACGCCATCACTACCATCCCTGAGGCCGTTCCTTTCGATTCTATGAGGTTCGAACCGCTTGACGGACTGGAAGGCACCTATGAATTAATCGGATGGTGTACCGACCCTCCGGGCGTGACCAACTATTACCGTTATTTCACCAAAGTGGACGAAGAGAATTTCTTTCCCGGACTGGCCTCCGTCGTCGAAGATATTTTGTTTGATGGCGAGGAAGTCGAATTTCCTATAGCGAGAGGACAAGCCCGTACGCTTGAAATCGACCCGGAGACATTCGGCTATTTTTTCGAAGGCGAAACCGTGACCGTCAAATGGACGAATATAGACGAGGCGCATTTCCTTTTCTGGAACACACTGGAATTCAATGCCGCCAATCAAGGACCGTTTTCCTCCTACACACGTATCCAATCCAATATTAATGGGGGATTGGGTATTTGGGGGGGATATAATGTCCAGTACAAAACGCAGGTGGTGGAGTGAACGGACGTTACGAAAACGCCAAATTGTCCTTGTGTATTTTATCAAAAAAACGATTGTCAGAATAATGGTTTTCATCTATTTTTTTGACGAATAATACATCTCCCTCATTGAGAAAATGTGTAGGTAAATCTATTTTCAAAGTCGCCTTGAATACGTCTTCCGTATATCTACCGGAAATCCATCTTTCCTCCTTGCTGGATATTTTATACCATTTGTTATCCGACACATCGAAAACTCGGACGACCGCACCGAAAGGTAAAGGCGCGCGTGCTTTGGGTTTTGTATAATGGGGTCCTTCCCTGACTTCAAGGATATCTGCGTTCACCTCAGCGTATTTTATAAGTTCCGCCCCGGTGGACAAGCCTTTTATTTTTTCATATTCAGCCTTAACCAAGGGAAGAAAATGTTTTTCAAAATGCTCTTCTTTATTTCCTTTGAAAAAGTTCGACCCCGGACATGATTTCACCGATCCCGTAAATCCGCCGGTACGTTTTCCGTCGCCCAAATCGAACCAATGGTGATAAACGATATCTTTAGAATTCAATCCCAACCCGAACTTGTCCACCAAGGCGGCCGTCACTTTTATGATACTTGTTTTTTGACGGTCATCCATCTTGTCTTTTCCCTTGTCGAAGTTGCCTAAGTTTTCAATGCAAAATGCACTCTTATTTCTATACTTGATACAAGCGGGAGAATATTCGAATGACCTTCCTGTCATCACCACACCATCTGGAAAAATGGTAATATGCTGACCGATATCCATCCAACCGTTCGGCCCCATATGATGGTTTTTCATCCGTTTTTGTAAATCGAAGTGATTGCTCCCATTAAAATGACCATAAGCTGGAATCAGTGTATGATGTTGTTGGACGGTCAATACGGTGCGGGCGATTTTCTTCTCTTTTATCCAAGTTAAAAATTCATCTAACTCAAATTTTAGAAAGCCATATTTTTTGGTCATTTTCAAATGGTTTTGGGAGGCTTGGGAAGCCCATATGTGTTAATCAGGCATCAAGGCCCGTGACTGTTCGATGGACAAAATACGATTATCAATTGAGAGCCTGTTAAAAATTGGTTTTTTCTTTA
>JAHDCE010000076.1 GCA_020630045.1 Saprospiraceae bacterium
TCCTACACCAACGAATCGGCCTTCCATTTGTTCGTTTACGCTTTTCAAATCCTTAGCCGGAATATAACTGGAATGCGGGTCTAATTCTTCTAGCAATTGGTCAATGGCCTTTTCCACCAGTTCGTCACCATCCACATCTTCGACGTACTTGGCTTCTACATACCTCAAAATCTCTTCCATCCTTCCTCGTTCATAAACGACCCTTGCCACTTCACCGGTTTCCTTGGGTTCAACGATTTTTAATTCGGGGCGAGGAGGTTGCAAATTGAAGCCTACCACCATTCCTAGAAGTAGGAAGATGGAAAGTAGTAACGGCATCCAAATTTGAATTCTATTATTATTAGGGTTTTCTATATCCTTCATATACGCTTCGATTCTACTCGTTCTATTTCAAAACGGAATAAATGGTAAAAAGATATGCTTACTCCCCCAATTCTTCCGGACTTCTTGTCTTTATTGAGTCATTTTCAGTTTCAAGCAACATCGAATCCAACTCATTGAATAAATGATGTATCGCTTTTTCTTCTATCGAATCCCTGTTTTTCGGATCGACATATCTCGCATCCACATAACGTATCACTTCCTTGATTTGTCGGGTTTCGTCCAAGGATTCGGAAAAAACGGATTTGAAATCCGGTGCGGGAATCAAACTTCCTATCAAGTAGCCCAATCCTAAGAACATCAGGCACAAAATGGGGAGTATGATCATCCGATTGCCCTCGCTGCCTTTATTTTTTGAATATCTCGTCATCTCAAATGTAAATAATCAACGCGGCAAATGTAGGAAACGAAATGATAAACGTTCACAAACAATATCTGATATCTTGGGTATTTCATCCTAGAATTCAACATAAATACCGAAATTTGCATTGAACATGTTGAACTTGGTTAAAAGAAGTTCGGTACAAATGCCCAACAAAAACAGCAAAACAGGAACTTTTAAAGATATGCCAAACACAAAACATATTGTCCTAGCGATTATATTATCCAATATCCTTGCTGCTTCATTATTCCCCGTAAGGGGACAAACACTATTGGTCAATAACAGTGATGGAAATATCATAGCGGTAGATATTTCAGATTGTTCTTCAACAGCCATATTGAATATCGGATCTTATACGGACATCACTTTCCATCCTGACGGAAATTATTATGGTATAAAATCAAATGGTCAAATATTCCGAATCAATCCATCTTCGGGTGGCGGTACAGAAGTAAGCAGTTTGTCCGGCGGAGGTTTTTTCACTTCGCTAACGGCAGATGGCGCAGGCTTGGTTTATGCAGCAGATTTGGACGGAAACTTATACACTTACAATCCGGCCACTGATACGAATTCTTACATTGGTGATATCGGGGTGGGTGCATCCGGCGACCTGACCTTTTACAATGGTGATTTGTATGTGGCGTCCACCGCCAATACCTTAGTTAAAATCGACGCGGACGATTTGTCTAATAATTCCGTCTTTATAAACTTCGCGAGTACGGGAGCTGAAATTTTCGGAATCGTAAGTTATGTGGAAGGATGCGATGCAAGGACATTTGCCACTTCTAGCGATAATTCAGCAAGGGTATATGAAATCAATTGGACAGATGCTTCCTTTGATTTTGTATGCACCCTTCCCCATCGGGTTTATGGAGGAGCAAGTGAATTCGAATTTAACGCCTCTACCAATCCGATTGTAGTGGGCGACGTGGTCGTAAATTTTCCCGGATGCGGAACGGCTACGACCGGAAACGTAAATATTGAAGCCAGTAGCACGAATGGCGGATTGACCTATAGCTTGGATGGTATCACCTTCCAATCCAGTGACCAATTCAATGATCTTCCTCCGGGTATCTATACTGTATATTTAATGGATGCTATCGGGTGCACCAAACAATATGATTTCCTAGTCGAACCGGACGAGGGGATTACCATTGGAAATGCAACGGCGATGCCCTCCACTTGTAATCTTGACAACGGCAGTATTTCGGTAATTGCGGACAGTCCTGCCGGGGGAAACAACTACAGCTTGGATGGTATTAATTTCCAATCCAATGGTATTTTTGAAAATTTACCCGGAGGGACTTATACCGTATTTATTGAAGATCTTGCGGGTTGCACAACATCTACTCAATTGGGTGTTGAAGTCGAAGCACCTTTTATAGTGGAAGGCATTGAAGTAACTCCTACTTCTTGTGGAGAAAACAATGGAACTATTTCTGCAATGATTAATTCATTGGGAAATGATATTTCCTATACTTTGAATGGAGGTACACCTAGTAACTCGAATCAATTTGAAGGGATGGCTCCCGGTGCATATGAGTTGTTCATCCAAGATCAAAACGGATGTGAAGAAACCTTTTCACTCGAGATCGATGACAGCAGCCCGATTGAATTAATCGAAATCAATTCCATTGCAGGAAACTGTGGAGAGACAGCCGCTGAAATCAATGTGGAAGCCGTAGGCGACGGCGGGATATTTTATTCCTTGGAAGACGGACCTACAAACGGCTCCGGAATTTTTACGAATTTAGAGAACGGCAACTACTCATTAAAAATCTCGTACGCGGACGGAACTTGTCCGATTGGTCCGTTCGAAGTTTTGATTGCGGATCCATGTACGATATTTATTCCGAATACTTTTTCTCCGAATGGAGATCGGAAAAACGATGTTTTCCGATTGTATTCTCCTGCGGATTTCGATGTGGTCACTTTTGAAATATACGATCGTTGGGGCGAATTATTATTTGAGGATGGCGGTTATCCCATTGATGAGTTCAACCAAGGATGGGATGGAAGTTTCAAGGGGAAACCCATGCCAATCGGCGTCTATGTTTATCACATTATCATAATGGAAAACGGTACTGAGACCACCTATACCGGTGATATCAATTTGCTCAGGTAAAATTCCAATAAAACACGAATTAATTTAAGGACAAGGCGGGGAATCCCGGTTTTGAAACTTCATTGAACATCAGGGGAAAAATCCTATATTCCATCCGATAAGTCAGAGGTAACATTTCAATAATTTGTACTACATCCACTTCATCCAACGCTTGGATGGATGCCCAAAGGGTTTGGCGATCTTCGGTCAAGGCATAGGACAATAATTTCCGTTCTTCAAACAGTCGATTAATGACCATTCGCTGTTCGGGAACCATGGATAGGAAATCCATATCCAACTCCTCAGGCAATGTGAATTGCACCATATATTGTAACACATGATTTGGCATATCCTAGCATTTCGGAAGCAAGGTACGACGCTGAATTAAGTTTACCTACAACTTCATCTTCCTTTTGTCTTTCAATTAACAATTAAACAAGCTTTAGGAAAGATGGTTGAATCTATTCTCAATTGATGACAACTTTTCCATCTGTTCAAAGATTTTAAGAGATACTATTCGAACAAACTTTTTTGCTGATAACATCTAAATTATTGACCTAATATTCTACCTTTGGAATGGACTTTAAACCAAATAATAAAATGGGAAGAATCATAGCACTCCGCGATGCCCTCCGAGAAGGGATGTCAGAAGAAATGAGAAGGGACGAAAACGTCTTTTTGATGGGAGAAGAAGTCGCCGAATACAACGGTGCCTACAAGGTCAGCAAAGGCATGCTGGACGAATTCGGAGCCAAGCGGATTATTGACACACCCATTACCGAATTGGGGTTTGCCGCTATCGGAGTCGGTGCCGCAATGAACGGTCTCAAGCCCATCGTTGAATTCATGACTTGGAACTTCGCCGTTTTGGCATTTGACCAAATCGTCAACAATGCCGCTAAAACCTTGTCCCAGTCCGCCGGGCAATTCCGTTGTCCAATCGTATTTCGGGGGCCTAGTGGTTCTGCCGGACAGTTGGCGCAGCAACACTCCCAAACTTTTGAAAGTTGGATGGCAAATGTTCCGGGTTTAAAAGTCATTTCCTGTGTCGACCCTAGAGATGCCAAAGGCTTGATTAAGTCCGCCATACGTGATGAAGATCCGGTATGTATGATGGAGTCTGAAGTATATTATGCAGAGACGGGCGAAGTCCCTGAAGAGGAATATCTGGTTCCCATTGGTGTTGCGGCAGTCAGAAAACGTGGAACTGATGTCACCATCGTTTCCTACAATAAAATGATGAAAGTGGCAATGACCGCAGCGGTAGAATTGGAGAAAGAAGGGATTTCAGCGGAAGTCATTGACTTGCGGACCATTCGACCGCTTGATTACCTCACATTGGTGGAGTCCTTGAAGAAAACGAATAGAATGGTTGTCATCGATGAAGCTTGGCCTTTTGCCGGGATTTCTGCGGAGGTGACATACAGGATGCAAAAATATGCGTTCGATTACCTGGACGCTCCTATTGTCCGGTTGAATGCAGCCGATACTTCATTGGGTTATTCCGCTCCATATGTAGAGGCATATTTACCGAACCCTAAAAAGGTTATCCAAGCGGTTAAGTCGGTGATGTATCGATAAGGTCGGATTCCAATACATTTTTTAGTCGTTCCAAATCCTTGCGTTGCCTTTCGATGTTTAAGGATTTGACTATTTTCTTGAACTGCCGAAGGAAGAAGGATTTCAATCGGATTTTTTCTTGCACGTTGAATAACGTTTCACCTTCACTTTCTTCCAAGGTATATGCCACTTTGATTTCCATATCCTTGGATTTCAAACTCACTTCAAATAAAGAGGGATGTTCAACGGCATCCACTCTTTGAACGAATTCGATTCTACGTCCCGCTTGTTTGAGAACTTGCTTGGCAGAAGCTCCTACTTCCCCCACCTTTCCGGAAATGATTTCAAAGGATTCCAAACCACTCAACCAGTGTTGCAGATTGTCCGGATCGGTGATGAATGCAAACACCTTTTCCCTAGCACATCCAATCGTTATTGTATTTTCTAATTCAATCATTTCTCAAAGGACTCTGCCAACTTACTGAACGCCTCCAACTCTTCATGCCGTCGTTTCTTCATAGCACCTTTCATGAATCCCGAAAACAATCCTAAAATCCTAGGCCGAAATGTAATGACCGACGATTCATAAATCATGGTACCGTCACCGAACATTTCAAACTCACAGGTAACGACAGATGTGATATTGTTGTGCTCCAATTGATATTTGAAAAGCTTGTTCTTTTTGATTTCCAAAATGGTTTCAATCACTTTTGTTTTGCTACCATCACCTTCCCCGTATGTCTTTGACATTTTATTCCCGACCTGTTTCCGGTTTCCCGAAATACTGTTTACTCCTAGGAGGTTTTTCTCCCACTTCATCAATAAATTGGAAGCCGTCATCAATCGAAAAACATCTGCGACCGACTTCTCTACCCTTACCTCATTTTTGAATTTCATGACTAGTCCGGATTATTCTATGATATTTTCCCCACTTAGATACCTGTGTGAGGAATCAGAAGCGGAAATGACGTTCAAGTTCCTTTCGTCAGATTCTATCAATCCGTCTCTCAATCGGATGATTCTATGTGAATGAGCGGCGATATCGGGTTCGTGAGTTACTAGGATAATCGTATTTCCGGCTTTGTGAATTTCTTCAAATATCCCCATGATTTCAACCGAAGTTTTAGTGTCCAAGTTACCGGTCGGTTCATCCGCAAGGATGATAGATGGACTATTGACCAATGCACGAGCAATGGCTACACGTTGTCGCTGACCACCGGATAGTTCATTGGGTTTGTGGTACACCCGATCACCCAATCCCACCATCGTCAAAACTTCCTCGGCGCGATCCAACCTTTTTCTCCTTGACATGCCGGCATATACCAAGGGCAATGCGACATTTTCCAATGAAGACATCCTAGGAAGCAAATTGAACGTTTGGAATACGAATCCGATTTCTCCATTCCGTACTTCGGCGAGTTCATTATCGGACATGGCACCGACACTGATTCCATTCAATATGTACCGACCAGAGCTGGGTGTATCCAAACAACCCAACAAATTCATCAAAGTCGATTTTCCCGAACCAGAAGGTCCCATTAAAGCGACATATTCATTTTTGGAAATATCCAGCGTGATTGATTTGAGGGCGTGAATGGTCTCAGTCCCCATAACGTATGTTTTCCGCAATTCGGAAACGGATATAATCGGTTTCATCTCCATCGTTATTTATTGTTCATCATCGGAGGAACAAGAATAAAGCCTTCTTGTTGACTCGGGGCATTGGATAATGCCACTTCATTCGAAAGTTGATTACTCACTTCATCTTCTCCTAATACATTCACCGCATCGGAAATAAAACGTAACGGCTCTACTCCATCCGTATCCAACTCATTGAGTTTACCTACCATATTGAGCATCGCCTCCAAATCAATTTTCATTTGTTGACGTTCGTCCGTATCCAATCGCAAGTGCGACAGTTTTTCCAATTTCAATATTAATTCATCATTGATTTCCATATACAAGTGAATTGTTTAATCAAAAATAACATGAAGCCATTTCCCCTAGGAAAGAAATAGATAAACAGTCATATATTCAAGGCAGACAACTCCTACAAACTGACCGGCTCGACTTCACCTTTCAAATATTTCAAGGTAAACATTTCAGGACTGTCCGGTTCGGGCTTGTGATTATAAGTCCAAGACGCTCGCGACGGCATGCTCATCAAAATCGATTCCGTCCTTCCATCTGTATCCAGTCCGAACTTGGTTCCCTTGTCCCAAACCAGGTTGAATTCTACATATCGCCCTCTACGCAAATATTGCCATTCTTTTTCCCTTTCGGAAAAAGGACGCGACATATTGTCCTTGATTAACGGTAAGTAAATCGGAAGGAATGTTTTACCTACATCCAAAGTGAAATCAAATTTTGCTTGTTTCTCTCCATCATTCAATCTATCGAAAAATATGCCTCCCACTCCACGTGTTTCCTTACGGTGTTTGATATAAAAATATTTGTCAGCCCAGTCCCTGAATTTAGGATAAAATTCCAAGTCATGTCGATCACAAGTATCCTTTAGTTTTCCATGAAAAAACCGAACGTCGTCCAATACGACAAAGTGAGGCGTCAAATCGATACCACCACCGAACCACCAAAGGCCGTTATCCATTTCAAAATAACGGACATTCATATGAATGATAGGCACATGGGGATTGACGGGATGTAAAACAATAGAAACGCCGGTCGCAAAAAACTCACCTTCGCCTATTCCTAGTGCGTTTGTGATTTTTTCAGGCATCGGCCCATGTACCGCAGAGAAATTCACACCGCCCTTTTCGATATGATTGCCGGTTATGATACGGGTTCGTCCGCCACCGCCGCCGGGACGTTCCCAAAGGTCTTGCCTGAAAACGCCTCCATCTACACTTTCCAATCCGTTGCAAATCTCATCTTGCAATTCCTGAAACGCCTTAGTAATTTGCTCCTTTTTCATTTCTAATTCCGATTATTTACACAAAAAAAGGAAATACGGGAACCATTACACAATTTGAATTGTAATCTTCTTGTAACAATCTTTCAAAACAGATAAATTTCTCAGCCATGAGAACTCTATTCACATATCACACTTCAATGGCGTTCTTAGCCTAATCACTCGGAACCAGGAGTGATATTTGAGTAATATTATTTTTCCCTTCCGGGTAATAGATGTTATCACGAAAAATTGAGTATAGCCAAACCGTTATTTTGGGAATCCACTTCGTTATTCCCCTTAAACGTAGCTATGGCTATGCTTTGCGGCGAATGCCTCGTCTATTACCAAAATAACGATTCGCCTTTGATACAAAAAATTTCGTGATAACATCTAATCTTTTCTCTTTTTTATTTTATCGGACTTTCGTCCGAAAATTTTATTTGAAACCTTAGATTTTTCTAGGTAATTTCAAGTAAATCTTGATGGCTATAAGCTGTCAAATTAACACGTGATATAACATGTCTAAGTTAAAAATAAGAGGTAATGACCTCAAACTAGCCGGAATACCGGCCGGACCCTTAGCCGGTTTGGCAGTAGGTATCGCTAAAAGGCATTTTAGAAATACAGATGAGAGCAGGTTCTTTAGGGAGATAAAAATCGTACTTGGAGCTCCTGAGGATTTCAAGGGCAATCCGGTGTGGGAAACCTTTGCCGAAAAATTAATCGGCCATAATGAAATCGTAGAAGAAACCAAGGAAACCGCATTGTTGGAAGAAGGTGTTTTTTGCAAAATTTATGGTGGTAAGAATATCGAGCAAGGAGCCAAAAACCAAATCGATTTGGCCAGTCATCTACCGGTGGCCGTAAAAAGTGCCTTGATGCCGGATGGACACCAAGGATATGGCATGCCGATTGGCGGTGTGTTGGCTGTTGACAATGCAGTCATTCCGTATGGAGTCGGTATGGATATTGGATGTAGGATGTGTCTATCGGTTTATCCAATGGCGGCGTCATATGTCGAAGATCAATCCTATTTCCTAAAGAATATCATCAAAGACAATACGAGGTTCGGAAAGAAAATCTTCGACGACCCTGCTGATCATGAAATTTTTAGTCGAAAAGAATTCAAGGAATTAAAGGTCGTGAAGCGATTGAAGGACAAAGCCTATAAACAATTGGGTTCGTCAGGTTCCGGAAATCATTTCGTGGAGTTTGGTATCGTTGAGATTTCCAAGGAAGATCCTCAAATGGATTTGCCAGTAGGGAGATATTTTGCTTTGTTGAGTCATTCGGGTTCACGAGGATTGGGAGCGAATATCGCCACCCATTATACCAAAATCGCTATGGAAAAAACCCGACTACCCAAGCAAGCCAAACATTTGGCATGGTTGGATCTCGATTCCGAAGCTGGAATGGAATATTGGTTGGCCATGAATCTAGCAGGTGATTACGCTTCTGCTTGTCATCACGATATCCATCGGCGGATATCCGATGTACTGGGAGAACAACCGATCGCCCGTGTCGAAAACCACCACAACTTCGCATGGAAGGAACGGCTGGCCGATGGTCGGGAAGTCATCGTTCACCGCAAGGGCGCTACTCCTGCAGGTAAAGGTGTGCTTGGTGTCATTCCCGGATCTATGACGGAACCCGGATTTATCGTCCGTGGTCTTGGAGAACCCGCTTCTATCAACTCCGCATCTCATGGTGCGGGTCGCAAAATGAGTCGAACGAAGGCGAAGGCCAGTTTTACCAAAAAGGAATTACGTCAAACCCTTTCCAAAAAAGGAGTCAGCCTTATCGGAGGAGGGATAGACGAATCGCCGGGTGCATATAAGGACATCCGGGAGGTCATGGCTTTCCAAACCGACTTGGTGGAAGTACTTGGTCTTTTCCAACCCAAAATCGTGAGAATGGACAAGGATTAATCTTTAAATCCACCAAAACAATTATGTTTTAGGTTATTAGTCCGACAAAATGCCTTGGATTGTAAAGGGGCGGATGTTCTTCATCCGCCCCTTTTTTGTGTCAATATGTCACATGACACGAACGAGATGTCAGTAAAATCAATGAAACTTGTCATTTTTTCACTCAAATCGGCCAGAAATTGGCATGGCACACCGATTGATTAGTAAATGGTGTGAGATTTTGTTTATCGAAAAAAATTCTTTTTAAATAATGGGAAAAATCATAGGAATCGACCTTGGAACCACCAACTCAGTGGTTTCTGTAATGGAGGGAAATGAACCCGTCGTTATCCCTAATGACGAAGGAGCAAGAACAACGCCTTCCATCGTCGCATTCGTAGATGGTGGAGAGCGAAAAATCGGTGCTTCTGCCAAGAGACAAGCCATCACCAACCCTACGAAGACAATCAGTTCAATCAAGCGATTCATGGGATCGCGTTTTTCAGAAGTAGGAAAGGAAGTCAACCGGGTACCTTATAAGGTCATCAAGGGTGACAATGACACTCCTCGTGTGGACATTGACGGAAAACCATACACTCCTCAGGAAATATCAGCGATGATTCTTCAAAAAATGAAGAAAACGGCTGAAGGTTATCTAGGAACTACGGTTACGGAAGCGGTCATTACCGTTCCTGCATATTTCAATGATTCGCAGCGTCAGGCGACCAAGGAAGCCGGTGAAATCGCGGGCTTGACTGTACGCCGAATCGTGAACGAGCCTACCGCTGCGGCATTGGCTTACGGATTGGACAAGAAGGATGTCGACCAAACCATCGCCGTATATGATTTGGGAGGTGGTACTTTCGATATTTCCATCTTGGAATTGGGAGACGGTATCTTTGAAGTAAAATCTACCAATGGTGACACTCACCTAGGAGGTGACGACTTCGACGAAGCGATCATTTCTTGGATGGCGACTGAATTCAGCAATCAAGAAGGAATCGATCTTAGAAAAGATCCGATGGCGTTGCAACGTTTGAAAGATGCCGCTGAAAAAGCGAAAATCGAATTGTCGTCTACGACTCAAGCGGATATCAACTTGCCTTATATCACAGCTGTGGACGGTGTACCGAAACACTTGGTATTGAAATTGTCCCGTGCCAAATTCGAACAACTTTCCGCTGAATTGGTGGAACGTACACTTACTCCTTGTGCGGAAGCATTGAAGGATGCCGGTATGTCCAAGTCTGAAATCGACGAGGTCATCCTAGTCGGTGGATCCACTCGTATTCCTGCTATTCAGGCCGCTGTTGAAAAATTCTTTGGCAAAGCGCCCAATAGATCCGTTAACCCGGACGAAGTGGTCGCAGTAGGAGCCGCTATCCAAGGAGGTGTATTGAGCGGAGATGTACAAGATGTCGTCTTGTTGGATGTTACTCCCCTTTCTTTAGGTATTGAAACCATGGGAGGTGTTTATGATGTCGTCATCGAGGCCAACTCTACTATTCCGATTAAGAAATCGAAAGTTTATTCTACAGCTTCGGACAACCAACCTTCGGTAGAAATCCATATCCTCCAGGGTGAACGCCCGATGGCTCGGGACAATAGAACAATCGGTAGGTTCATCCTATCTGATATTCCTCCGGCTCCTAGAGGCTTGCCGAAAATCGAAGTGACATTCGACATGGATGCCAATGGTATTTTGAATATTTCTGCAAAAGACCAAGGAACGGGTAAGGAACAATCGATTAGAATCGAAGCTTCCACCGGATTGAGCGATGATGAAATCGCTAGGATGAAAGCAGAAGC
>JAHDCE010000077.1 GCA_020630045.1 Saprospiraceae bacterium
TATTGTACACTATTCGCTAGGAGAAAATATTGTAAAGATCAACTCAAAACCAATGACAAATCACAACTGAAACGCTTCCTAGCCACCAAGGAAAGACTGTTTCAAAAAATCAAACAACTGGAAGTGCCGCAAGGGGCATATATGCTCAAAAATATTCCCGCCCCACAAGAATCTCTCGCCTTGTATATCAATCCTAACCCAAGGGATTTACGACAAGCGTCATTCGATACCATCATCAGACTGACCGAATTATTGAAACGAGATGGAAAACCATTCAACCCGCAAGCGGAAGCCATGAATTGTATTCAGGTAAGCACCGGAAAAAAGGTGTACTTGGATTTCGATGTGGATACCAAAGATTTCGATTTCGAAAAGCTGAAAGACATCATCAATGTCTCTTGTTTGAAAATCGTAGAAACTCGCGGCGGTTATCACATCTTGGTCAAATTGTCGGAATTGGATCCGAAATACAAAAAAACATTCTACAAAGACATCTCAGCGTTAGGAGTGGATCAGACAGGTGACCAATTGTTACCCGTGCCCGGATGTACCCAAGGAGAACATACTCCTCATTTCATCTATAAATTCAATGCACTGTAAACAAAGTAAAAAAACGGATAGCTCTGTTTTGGATTTCAATAGACATTATTACGAATTGTTTTTTATAAGAGCTAGAATTAGAGATTTTATTCTCAATTGATGAATGCACGGAATCTGGTAGCCGTAGCTACCATGATGAGTACATGAAGAAGAGTGAGGATGAAAGATCAATTATAGCCATACAATCTAATTCGTAATAATGTCTAATAATCCCAAAAATGAATCTCCCCCATTTTGTGTAAAAAGATATGCGTTTTGTGTTATCCTTCCGGAAAAAATTTCCGCACCTTTGAGGTCTTACCCGTTTCAAATGAAAATCGACTTGGATTGATTATGTCATCTTAATTCTGAATATCATAATTATTGGATTCGTATTAACCTATTTTATTTTTTAATTTCGAATTGATTTGTCGCTAAATCATAACTTTTTTAATCTGATTTAAAACCATTTTCAATCTCACAAAATGATTGTAACCAAAAGTATAAACTTAAGCACATTCATAAAATGGACCGGACCGCATATCGCTTGGCTTTTGGCGATGATGGGAGGAATCGCCGCACTGTACCATTTTGAAATTATTTCTTTTAACATCCCTTGGCTTCCCGTATCGGTTATCGGTACCGCCGTCGCCTTTTATGCCGGTTTCAAAAACAACCAAGCATACGACAGGATGTGGGAAGCACGAAAAATCTGGGGCGGTATCGTAAACGACAGCCGAGCCTGGGGCATGATGGTCGATGGATACATCACCAATCTTTTCACCGATAATAAAAAGGATGATGCGGAAATTCATGAAGTAAAAAAACGTTTGATTTACCGACATATCGCCTGGCTTTATGCCCATAGAAGCCAGTTATTAGTTCCCACCCCTTGGGAGCATGTCAGTCAACGGGGACATATCGGACGAACAGCGAAGATGTACCAAAAAAAATTCGGAATCGGATTGATTGATGATGAAATCACAAGAACAGAGTTAAAACTATTCTTACCACAGGAAGAACACGACCGATTAATCGCACATGTCAATACCGCCACCCAAATCATCAATGAACAATCCAGGGATTTGACAAAACTCAGGGAACAAGGTTTAATCGATGATTTCCGGCACACACAGATGGAAGAAGTCTTGAGGACATTTTATACCCTACAAGGCAAGAACGAACGGATTAAGAAGTTCCCCTTGCCACGACAGTACGCGAATATGAGTCGATATTTCGTAGGTATTTTCATTATGCTCCTTCCCTTCTCTATGATACCTGAATTGACGAAACTCGGAGATTTGGGATTCGCTCTATCCATCCCGATTACGGCCTTGATTGCTTGGGTCTATCTCATGATGGAACTCATCGGTGATTATTCCGAAAACCCCTTTCAAGGTATGGCGAATGACATCCCGATGATGTCCCTGTGTCGAGTCATCGAAATCGATATGAGGGAAATGTTGGGAGAAACGGATTTGCCTCCTAAGGTAGAAGCCCAGAATGGAATATTGATGTAAGAAGCTATTTGAAACCCAATTTTAGGCTTGCACGAATTTTAAAGAAGCCCCGAGGTTTTCCAATTTCCGAAAACTTAGGGGCTTCTTTTATGTTTCTTGCTTGGAAATCGTGGAAACTCGTAGCGGTTTACATATCTTGTTGACATTGTCGAAGCTGGTATCCATCCACGGCAAAACTGGCAGGACACACACCTCACTTTGTTCATAAATTCAATTGAAAAATGGTAAAATCCTACAAAAAGGAAAAGCCTACGGGCAATTATGACGCGATCATTATAGGTTCGGGATTGGGAGGTATGACTACCGGAGTGTTCCTAGCCAAAGAAGGAAAAAAAGTACTGATTTTAGAACGTCATTATACCCCAGGTGGATTCACCCATGTATTCAAACGAAGAGGATATGAATGGGACGTCGGGGTTCATTACGTCGGAGAGTTCCACCGGGATTCCACGATGGTGGCGGCCATGTTCAGGTACATCACCGAAGGTCGCCTCAAATGGGCGGATATGGGAGAGGTCTACGATAAAATGATATTCGGAACCACTGTCTATGATTATGCCAAAGGGGTAGATAATTTCAAAGCGAGGATGAAGGAATATTTCCCGGCTCCCAAAGATCAAGCATCCATCGATTTGTATGTGGATAAAATCTACGAAGCCCAAAAAGCCCAGCAAGGTTACTTCATGGAAAAAGCCTTGCCGGATGCGGCCCGTTTCATCATGGGTAACAACCTCCGTAAAAAAGGATTGAAATACAATCGTCCCACTTCGGAAGTCATGGCAGACATCACTTCCAATAAAAAATTGACGGCCGTCCTTACCGGACAATTCGGAGATTACGGTTTGCCACCGACGGAAAGTAGTTTCATGATGCATTCCGCATTGGTCAAACATTATTTCAATGGCGGCTACTACCCTATCGGCGGATCTTCCAAAATATTCGAATGTGTCGAACCGACCATTACCGAAAGGGGTGGAGAAATATATACCAACGCAGAGGTGTCAGAAATCCTAGTAGAAGGAAACAAGGCCGTAGGCGTGAAAATGAAAGACGGGGATATTTACAAAGCTCCCTTGATTATTAGCAGTGCCGGATTGAGGGTCACCTACAATCAATTGTTGCCGCAAGGCATCAAGGAAAAGAAGAATCTACAAGGACAACTGGACAAGGTTAAACCCTCGGTCGGGCACGTCTGTTTATACCTGGGATTCGAACATTCCACCGAAGAACTCGGACTGCAAAAAGCGAATTATTGGATATTTCCTGACAATTATGACCACGACAAAAACATCAAGGAGTATTTGAAAAATCCGGATGCGGAAATTCCTGTCGTATATGTATCGTTCCCCTCGGCAAAAGACCCTTCTTGGGATGAAAGATATCCTGGCAAGGCGACCATTGACATCATCACTTTAGCTCCTTGGGACAGATATACAAAATGGGATGGTACACGGTGGATGAAACGCGGAGAAGATTACAATGAAGCCAAGGAAAAATTGTCGCAAAGATTGATGGAAAAATTGTTTTCCGTCGAACCTCAACTCAGGGGCAAAATCTCCCACTACGAACTTTCGACACCACTGACCACCAAGCATTTCGCCAATTATATGGATGGTGAACTGTATGGTCTCGACCATACACTCGAACGATTCGATCAAAAATTCCTACGTCCCAAAACACCGGTCAAGAATTTGTATTTGACCGGGCAAGATGTAGTGACCGTCGGAGTCGGCGGAGCATTGGCGAGCGGTATGGTCACCGCTTCCGCCATTCTGAAAAAGAACCTTTCAAATAGATTGAAAAATGCCTAATAATACTTTCGGTCACCTCTTCCGCGTAACGACTTTCGGAGAATCGCACGGTGTAGGACTCGGAGTAACCATAGATGGTTGCCCGGCAGGTCTTGACATAGACATCGCTTTCATCCAACAGGAAATGGCAAGAAGGCGGCCCGGTCAATCCAAAATCGTCACCCAACGCAAGGAAGCCGATCAAGTGGAAATCCTTTCCGGAATATTCGAAGGAAAATCTACGGGTACGCCCATCGGTATGATTATCCGCAACAAGGATGCGAAGAGTAAGGACTATTCGCACATCAAGGATTCTTTCCGACCGTCTCATGCGGATTTTACTTTCTTCTCCAAATATGGTCATCGTGATTATCGGGGAGGAGGTCGATCTTCGGCAAGGGAAACGGCTGCTAGGGTCGCCGCCGGAGCCGTCGCCAAAACATTGTTGAAGCATTTTGGAGTAACGGTCACCGCCTACGTTTCCCAAGTAGGGCATATGGCTTTGGATTCGCCTTACGGCGAATATGACTATCGGGAAATAGAAAATAATCCGGTCCGTTGTCCCGATCCGGCAATGGCGGAAAAAATGGAAACCTTGATTAAACAAGTCCGCAAAGACGGCGACACCATCGGTGGCGTAGTCGCTTGTGTCGTCAAGGGTTGCCCGCCCGGATTGGGTGAACCCGTATTCGATAAATTACATGCCGATTTGGCGAAAGCCACCATCAGCATCAATGCCTGCAAAGGGTTTGAATATGGTTCGGGATTCGACGGTGTGACCATGCGAGGATCGGAGCATAACGATTCTTTTTATGAAGAAGAGGGACGCATCCGGACACGTAGCAATCATTCCGGCGGTATCCAAGGCGGCATCTCCAACGGGGAAGACATTTATTTCCGAGCGGCATTCAAACCAGTAGCCACCATCGTTCCGGAACAAGACTCCGTGGACAAGCAAGGACAACCGGTGAAAGTAGCGGGAAAAGGGCGTCATGATCCTTGTGTCGTTCCTAGGGCGGTGCCTATTGTGGAAGCGATGGCGGCGCTTGTCATCGCCGATCATTTATTGAGGAGCCGGTCTTCGAAATTGTAAAACGAAATATCCGTGAAGTCAAGAAACCATCTTGTTCTAAATACCATTAGTCGGCCGAAAATCGAACCTGAAATGCTAGATATCATCAGAAAACATTTTAGTGATTTTCCACGAATTATCTTTGACATTAATGCAACGAACGGCTATTTATCTATTCAAGGTTTTGATAATATGGATGTGGACGCTCTTCCTTCTTCAGAATTCATGATAGAACTTCCGAAACTACACAAATGGTCTTTGGGCGATGATCGCGGTGCATTCTTTTTTGATAAAAAATGCGTTGGTGCTATTTACAATATTGCGGACACCATCTTATGGGACATCAACGAATCCGTTTCATTGTATATCAAACGAGAAATCAGTGTTGATTTGGAAGAAGTTATTGTGTAAATAAAAACTTGGTTAAAACATGAATATCAAAACCCAACTACTACCCCTTATCTTATTCAGCCTTTTATTGGGATGTAAACCGACTGTCAAAGAACAAACTAATCCGATTGTGGACTTCTCATCCATTTCGTCAGTACTGGATAGCATCAATACAGAAGATCAAAAATACAGGGCGGAAATCGATTCGATTGCCAAGGAATACGGAATGCAATCCCAAGAGATGATGAGCCATTGGAACAAAATCAACCAGGTGGATTCCAGCAATTTAGTCCTCGTAGAAGAGATACTTGAACAACATGGTTGGTTAAGTACTGAACAAATCGGAAAAAAGGCCAATCGCACTTTATTTTTGGTCATACAACACGCCGATCAAAAAACACAAGAAAAATATTTACCCATGATGCGTCAAGCGGTCAAGGTTGGGAACGCAAGTTCAAAGAGCTTGGCGTTATTAGAAGATCGGGTTTTATTAAGAAAAGGGGAACTACAATTGTACGGCAGCCAAATCGGACGCGACCAAGAAACGGGAGAGATGTATGTTTTGCCCTTATTCGACCCCGAAAAAGTTAATGAGCGAAGGGCCGAAGTCGGACTCGGAACCATTGAAGATTATATTTCAAGATGGAAAATAGAATGGGATGTCGAGGAATACAAAAAGAAACTCCCTGCTTGGATTGAATACCAGAAAAAACAACAAACGTCTAAGTGATTCCGATAAGTTCTTGTTTTATACTATTAGATGTTATCATGATAAAATTCATTTCTTAATGTGGGAATAGTTGATAACAGGCCATTTATTCTTATTGTGGGAACTACCTAATACAAGAATCGTTTTTAAAGGGGGAAAGCTTTTTCTAAACAGAAATCTATCAAATGACATGAACACCGAAAATAAAATTATCACCTCCAAAAACGTCCTTTGTATTCTTTTTGAAAATGGGAATCCACTACCCGATGAAATACAATATTTGGCGAAAAACTTCTGTGGGAAAGTCGTATCTCATCCGGATGAAATAAACACATTTCCACAAGCGGAAAGAATATATGTTTGCGGCGACCTTTCCAATTTCCAACTTGAAGGAAAGGAGCTTTTTGTCCTCCAAGAATTTTCATCCGGTTATGGACAAATAGAGAATACAAAAATTCATTTCGTAGAACTCGGTGAAGTTCCGATTGTCATTGAAAATGCCGGGGTTTATTTCCGGCGTTTGTTCAAGGAAGACGATATGTTCGACAATATTAAAAACGAACATGAGTTCCAACATTTGACCGAATCCAACAAACCCGGGCGGGCGTTGCGGAAAGGAATTTACTTGACCGATATCCAAAAAGAAACCACTGACGAACAAAAAGAAGCCTTGCACTTCCGTTTGCTGCGGTGTTCTAGTAACCTGACCGGACCTACGGATAATTTCCGTAAGACGGATCGTAAAATCAATCGGGTCATCAACGATGCCGCCCATTTCGTATTTGAAATAGAACCGCAGTTGAATCATGTGCTGGCGCAAATTTATCTCAATAAAAAAGTATCGGGAGAAAAGCCAAAAGAAACCAAGGCGAAAATCAAAGCCCATTCAGACAAGACCAAGGACATGTTGGACGAAGGACTTATCGCATTCTGTACGTTTTATGATGATTCGAATATCGACAAATTGAAAACACCGGAGACGGATCGTTTCGATTTGTGCTATAAAAAAACTTCCGGTCTTACCCGGCTTCATTTTAAATTGAAAAAATCCGTCAAAGACGATGCTTTGGCGAAGGAGTTCAGTATTGTTTTGTATCCGAATTCCGTGTTCATGATACCGCTGTCCACCAACCGGCTATACACCCATGAAATCCGGCCGTCTATGTTGAATATAGATTTGATTCCGATCCGGATGGGATATGTCGTCAGGAGTTCTAAAGCCGAAGCCGTATTCATGGATGACCAAACCTATCTCAAAGAAGATGGAGCGCTCGTCAAATTGGAAAACATGAACGAATTGTCCATGAAAAACTTGAAGGATTCTTACTACGAGGAAAACATTACTGAGCATTTCGTTCAATACGGCAAGGTGCATTTCAGTATGAATGAAGGGGATTATCAGAAACCGATTTATTGATGGGGTTGCCAACCATATTCTATTCAATCTTGAATTCATATTTTTTCTCCCTTATCAAATATCCCCTTGTTAATTATTTCAAATCCATAAAATGGAGGGATGATATATACGTTAGGGTCATGGCATAATTAAGTGTCAACAGTATGCAACATATCAATTTAAAATACATCTTACTGGTTTTATTCCAACTGATTATCACAAGTTACATTTCCGCATGTGGATGTTCCGAGGTTCCGGACTTTGAAGAAAGCTCCAATAGAGCGGACGAAATCTTTTATGGCAAACTAGTTTCAATAAAAGACTGTGAAGATTTCCTCTTCATGCCCGTTTTAAAAGGAGAAAGTTGTTGGAAGGCAACGTTCAAGGTATTACAAAAATGGAAAGGTAACAACAACAAGTTCATATCCATTTACCAACCACACACAAGCTGCGACGCTTACTTTGACTCAATAGGAAATCATTATTTAATTTATGCATTCAATTCTGATATTTTTTTCATAGACACGACTAAAACATTTGTAGCAGCAACCACACATTTATGCGAAAGAAATGCGGATGAACGTATTATTAACGGGGAATTTGATGACCGTCCGTTACTCAATCAAAAATATCGACGAATAAGACTGATAGATTATAGGCTTTTCCTATTTCCCATAGCTCTTGTTTTCGCGTTTCTTATCTATAAGAAAGTAACCAATTAAAATCATGAAAAAAATTATATACTTATTTTGTGTGCTAGGGATATTGTCTTGTAATGAACAAAAACCTGAAATCCAAGAAATTTATTTATCTATATCTCCAACCGTCGATAAAAAAAATATTGACAACCAAGCTGTAATTTCTGTACTTGAAAAATTTCTCTTATCAAAAAATAATTCTCCTAGGGAAAACGAGTATTGGTTAGAAAGTGATTATGAGAAATATGTTTATCCCTATGCAGAGATTTATCAAATAGAAAAAAGTAAATATGGTGAAAACTATTTTAAACCATCCTTAATGGAATTAATTGACTTAGGAGCAGACAAAAAATTATTAAAAATTGGATATATCGGATTTAATCAAGAAAACAGTGAATCTTTAATTAGATGCATTTACAATATCATTGCCGTTAAGAAAGGGACGGAGTGGAAACTTAAAAGAGCGCTTGAATATTTTACCAATAACTGGGAAAAAATACAAAAAGGAAGTATTTCCTATTATCTGTCAGAAGGAAAAACGGCTAATATAGTAGAAATGAAAAAACAAGAAGATGAACTTGTAAAACTATGTCAATTCTTGGAAACCGAACCATTTCCAATCATTTACTATTCCTGTAAAAACACAAAGGAAGTATTTGAAATAAAAGGATTTGACTACTATCCAAATATGTATTTTTCTGAAAAAGGAGGATTAGCTGAATATGACAACATTATTTTTTCCGGCAATAATTCTGAAGAATACACCCATGAAATTGTGCACATTTATACAAAGCACATTTTCCCAACAATTAATAGATTCTTAGACGAAGGAATTGCAACTTATATTGGAGGAAGCGGAGGTTTAAGTTATGTTGAACACAGGTCAATAATGAAGGAATATTTAGCCTCGAATAATTTGGATTTAGCGAATCACACAACCCCTTATGAAAGATTATACATTGATGACAAAACTCCAATTCCATATATGATTGGAGCATTGATTTGCGAAAGGACGAATCGAATTTACGGAAAAGAGAAGTTATTTGAACTATTCAAATCCAACGAAGATAACTTGTGGTTGATACTTCAAGGCGTCAATTTAAATAAAGAAAATTTAACCGAAGAATTACTGAATGAATTAAAACTGTCACCAAATTTGTATATGCAGTAATGCACTCTAAATACACTGTAAACTACAGTGTATACGAACCATCGAAATCTAACTACCACTACTGCTAAATAAAACATAGACACTGGGCAAATCATGAAAAACACAAACCCACCCCCCGGCTTCCATTACCAAATACTACCCTTGGAAAACGACCTTTTCCAAATGCTTTCCGCTTCGACGGATTTCGTCGATACGGGTAAAGGTCGCCTAGGAAATCATTTGGCGAAAATCGAAAACGGGAATGTCCCGCTTGTCCGAACGACTTCTAAATACGACAAACCCGTACAGCGATTTGACGATGTTCATATTTCAATAGCAAATCGTATTTCCCAAATGGTTGATATTGATTTAGCAGTGGAAAAAGAAACCCTTTCATTCAACAATGCATTGATTGAAATATATGATAAGAATTATTTCAAAATGAAATACCATTCCGATCAAGCTTTGGATTTGGATAGTGAATCTTATATCGCCCTCTTCTCTTGTTATGAACGTCCGGAGGAATTGTCTCCGACATTTATGAGAAGGTTGAAGGTAAAACACAAAGTGACGAATCAGGAATATGAATTTATGTTAGAAAACAATTCCGTCATATTATTTTCAACATTGACGAATACGAATTATCAACATAAAATCATCTTGGACGCCTCCTCGAATAAGAAAGATATATTGCCGGATAACAAATGGTTGGGCATCACCTTCCGACAATCAAAAACCTGGGTTCGATTCAAGGAGGGTATCCCCTATTTCCCGGAAGGGGAACAGTTGCGATTGGCCGATGAAAACCAACAACGTGAATTTTATAAATTGAGGGGACAAGAAAATAAAAGTATGGATTTTGAATATCCGAATATCCACTACACGCTGAGTCCGGGAGATTGTATGGAACCGAAATGACAGATCGAATGGATTTCTCCGTTATTCAAATAGAAAATCGTTTACATGTTCTGGAAAAGCCCTTGGGCTTGCCGGGATACGAGTATGATTTCACCAAATTTTTCGCTTGTTCCCATCCGATGTATTGGGACGAACCCATCACCGCCATCGGGCGAATCGGAGCGACCAACGATTATCCGAAAAGGTACCAAACATTCTTGGATTATAATATCCGTTTGATCCATACGCCGGACGTATATCTCCGCACCAGTTTTTTACCCAGTTGGTATCCATTAATCGAATCTTATACGCCTAGGAGTGTTTGGTTCGACAAATTCCCCAGTGTCGCCGAAGTGGAAAACCATTTCGATTTTCCGATTTTCATCAAGGGGGAACGCCAAACCAATCGTCATGCTAGGAACAAGTCGATTATCAATACGCCTTCGGAATTGATGGAGTTGGAACGTATTTGGAAGCATGATCCGATTTTGCACTGGCAAAAAATCGTGGTTCGGGAATTTATCCCTTTGCAACTTGTTGTGCCCGATAATGGTATCGCCATGCCCAAAGCGTTCGAGTTCCGTACCTTTTGGTGGAAAAACCAATGTGTCTCCATCGGTAATTATTGGACTTCGGAAAAATATGAGATTTCGGAAATGGATAAAGCGGTGATGCTGGATGTCGGACAAAAAGCGGCCCTAGCCATCAACGCTACTTTCCTTGTCATTGACATGGCGAAAACCAAGGAGGGCAAATGGATCGTCATAGAAGTGAATGATGGACAGGATGCAGGGTACTCCGGTAATAATCCATTTTTGCTTTGGAGTCATGT